>CAYMME010000030.1:0-29758 GCA_964391465.1 uncultured Planctomycetales bacterium | reverse complement strand
GCTCCGTGGTAGACTCAATCCCGAGCCGCTGCGGCTCACGCGCCCCGTTGGGGCTCAAAGGAGTGGGGGGCCTTCCTTCCAGGGGCTGACGCCCCTGGCTATTGACTGGCGCCCTTTCAGGGCTGGAGACGCAGCGGCATGCCGGCGTTGCGATATGTACACCGCCCGCGCACTGCGCTTGATCGCGTCGGCAGAGCGAGGAGATGAGGGCAAGCGCTTGCGCTTGGGGCTCGGATTAGTTGGGTGTCTGCGGCGGTTCGAGCTTCATGCCGGTGTGTTTCCACAGTCTTGCTTTAAGTTGGGGGAGCCGTTCCAGGGCGTTTTCTCGCATGATCTCGATCACGCAGACGCAGTGTCACAACCGGAGCGACGCTTCCGCGCCCGATGGATGCTGGCTTTCTCCTGCTCACCCGCTCTCCTATCTCGCGGCCGCAGGGCCGCGTCCGATCCCTATTCCTTCACCTCCACCGGCACATCGTCGTACACGAGTTCGCCCTCCCAGATCTCGAAGAGATCGACCGACCGACGGGCCACGTCTTTGCTGCTTCGCAGAATCACGTCGCATGACGTGAATGGTGGGCCGGTGTGGGCCCTGCCGACGCGCCAGTCCGTCGACTCGCCCTTGGCCTTGTGGATGGTGCCCAGCCTGAGCTCCTCGCCGTCGATCCGGACGAAGACTTCGAACGCGATATTGACGGGCGGTGCTTGGATCTTGACCGTCCCCTGCAGTCCTCGCTGGCGTTCGAGGTCGAGGTGGAAGTCCTCGGGCACGATGCACTCTTTCAACGTGTCGGTCAGGTCGGGATCTCTGATCGTCTTGATGTAGTCGAGCGGCTCGTGTTCCAGCACATTGACGGCGCCTTCGAGTGTGTAGGTCTGCTCGTGGCAGAGCACGCTTGCTTCGGGCTCCCCGAACGGACCATTGAACGTCCGGACCGCAACACTCACGCCCAGCTTGTGGCGTCCGGGAGACTCGACCACCACCGTACCGCCGGAAGAACCTCCACCCCCGCCGCTGTACCGGCCGTATCCACCCGAGCGGCGTCCCGTGTCCTCGCCGTCGAGGGTCAGCTTCTGCCGTTCCGCGTGACACCAGAATGGCGTCGACGGCATCCGCATCTTGTGCCGCACCACGAGCGGGATGGCGTCTCCCGCGATCCCAGTGGGCCGGACGCGGAGCTCGAAGTTCGGGATCTGTTGGAAGAAGGTCGTCTCCTGTGCCGGCGAGAGGCGTCCATCCAAGTACGCCTGTCCCACGTAGTCCATCTCGTTTCGCAGCAGGGGCCCTTGGCCGGCTTGGTGGCCCAGGCAGATGTCGATCAGGGTCGAGTGTTGCGAATCGGAGAGCCGGTCGGCTTTCACCCGCCGCTGCAATTCCTGCCAGGCCTTGCGCTCGGTCGGCGGGTCGGGCGATTGCAGGTCACGCATGACCCAGAACGTGGGCACAAGCCTGTACCAGTTCACCCGCGTGAGCGTGAGCCCGACCACGGCGGCCGACAACGCGAGCAGCAGGCACCCCGCCACGATTCGGCCGGGGCGGCGGCGCAGCTCGCCGTGCACGATGGCTTCCGGCGTGAGGTGCGTGCCGCACTCCGGACACCGTTCGCTCTCCAGGCCGGTCAGGTTGTAGTTGCATTGCCGGCAATGGGGCGTGGTGCCGCGCCGGCGCGAACGGATGCCGAACCAGACGAGCCCGAGACCCAGCACCAGCGGGATCAGGCCGAGCCACCACGGGATGCCCAGCAACGGCGACGATGACATGCGGGTAATGTAGGCGTTCACTGATGAGGAATGAAGTGCAGGGGGGAGAGGGAACCGGGATTGGGGATCGGGGAACGGGTGGCGGAGGGATGCTCAGAGGCGACCCCTTCCTTGATCCCTTAATCCCCGCTCCGTTCCCCCTTCCCCGTTCCCTGTTCCCTGACTTCCACCGGCACGTCCTCGTACACGAGCTCGCCCTCCCAGATCTCGAAGAGATCGATCGACCGGCGGGCCACCTCCTTGCTGCTTCGTAGAATCACGTCGCACGAGTCGAGTGCGGGCCCGTCGTAGTCGCAGCCCACATTCCAGTGCGTCGACTCGCCCCTAGCCTTCCGGACGGTGCCGAGCTTGCGTTCCGAGCCGTTGATCTGAACGGCGCCGAGGTCGTGTTCCTTGTCGTTGATCCGAACGAGAACGTCGAACGCGATGTTCACGGGCGGCGCCTCGATCTTGATCGTGCCCTCCAGTGGACGGGGCCGCTCTCGCTTGAGGCTGAAGCCGTCGGGCACGATGCACTCCTTCAGCTTGTCGATCAGGTCGGGGTCGTCGGTCGTCCTGATGTAGTCGGGCGGTTCTTCGTCGAGCACAGTGAATGCGGCTTCGAGCGTGTAGGTTTGCTCGTGGCAGAGCACGCTGGCTTCGGGTTTCCCGAACGGACCGTGGTATGTCCGGACCGTGACACTTACGCCCAGTTTGTGGCGTCCGGGGGATTCGACTCGCACGGTGCTGCCGGAAGAGCCGCCTCCGCCGCCGCTGAACTGACTCCATCCTGTGAGCCGTCGCTCCGTGTCCTCGCCGTCGACGGTCAACGCTTCCCGTTCCGCGCGACACCAGAACGGTGCCGACGGCATTCGTGACCTATGCCGCAACTCGAATGGGATCGGGTCTCCGGCGATCCCACGCGGCCGGACGCGGAGTTCGAGGTTCGGGATCTGTTGGAAGAACGTCGCCGCCTGTGCCTGCGACAGTCTTCCGTCCCGGTACGCTTGCCCGACGTAGTTCATCTCGTTCGGCAGCATCGGTGCTTGGCCGGCCTGGTGGGCCAGGCAGATGTCGATCAAGCTTGAATGCTGTGCGGCGGACAGTTGGTCGGCCTTCGCCCGCCGCTGCAATTCCCGCCAGGCCTTGCGCTCGGTCGGCGGGTCGGGCGATTGCAGGTCACGCATGACCCAGAACGTGGGCACAAGCCTGTACCAGTTCACCCGCGTGAGCGTGAGCCCGACCACGGCGGCCGACAACGCGAGCAGCAGGCACCCCGCCACGATTCGGCCGGGGCGGCGGCGCAGCTCGCCGTGCACGATGGCTTCCGGCGTGAGGTGCGTGCCGCACTCCGGACACCGTTCGCTCTCCAGGCCGGTCAGGTTGTAGTTGCACTGCCGGCAATGGGGCGTGGTGCCGCGTCGGCGCGGGCGCAGCCCGAACCACAGCAGGCCCAGACCCAGAACGAGCGGGACGAGGGCGAGCCAGACGGTGATGCCGAATCCGGGTTGGGGAGCCATGTGGGGAGGATAAGGGATGAGAGATGAGGGATGAAGGATGAGGGATGACGGATGAGAGATGACGGAGATCGAGGCGCGGGCGTTCGGTCCGTGTGGGCGGTGATTGCCCATCCTTATCCCCTCATCCTTCATCTCTCATCGGCGTCCGACGACGGGGTCGGCGGACGCCATCTTGTCGCGTCCGCCTTCCCGTGCTAGGCTTCGCCCGCCACGTGCCCGGCGTGTGGGCGTCTCGGCACCGACCCTGGAATCCGCTAACTAGGAGTCATGAATGCATCGTCGAACCGCTGCCTGCGCGGCCGCCCTTGTCCTTGTCGTGTGTGGATTCGGCCACGTGCTGGGTTCGCCGGATCTGACCACGATCCCCGTTGATCGCGCCGCGCTGGCCGCAAAGGTCGGTGCCAGCAAGGTCGGCCTCGCTCAGGCCATCGAGGCGGCCGAGAAGAGCGCCGGAGGCAAGGCGGCGAACGCAGCCATGCAGGTCGTTGAGGGCAAGCTCGAAATCACGGTCGAGGTGGTCGCGGCCAACATGCGGAAGGCGGTCAAGGTCAACGCGGAGACCGGCAAGGTGGACTCCACTGAGGACCTACCCACGCAGCGTTTCAAGGGGTGGGAGGTCTCGGGAGAACCGACGAAAACCGCCTCGGGGCTGATGTACTACGATGTGAAGGTCGGCGACGGCGATTCCCCTCGTCCGACGAGCACGGTGAAAGTGGACTACACTGGTTGGCTGACGACCGGAGAGAAGTTCGACAGCTCGATCGACCGCGGCGAGCCCGCCACCTTTCCGCTGAGAAACGTGATCAAGGGCTGGACCGAAGGGTTGGGCACCATGAAGGTCGGCGGCAAGCGCAAGCTGGTCGTGCCGTACCAGTTGGCGTACTGGCCGCGAGCCCGGCCGCCGGTCAAGGCCATGTTGATTTTCGACGTTGAGCTTCTGGACATCGTCAAGAAGTAAGTCGCGCAGACAAGAAGGATTCATGCAATGGAGCTATCAAAGCGAGTACAGGCATTGGCAGAGTCGGCGACGCTGGCGGTAAGCGCGCGGGCCAAGCAACTCAAGGCCGAGGGCGTCGACGTGGTGAGCTTCGGCGCGGGCGAGCCGGACTTCGACACGCCGGCCCACATCCGGCAGGCGTGCAAGGACGCGCTCGACGCGGGGCACACGCGGTACGCGGCCCCAGTGGCGGGCGTGAACCCGCTACGTGAGGCCATCTGCGGCAAGTTCAAGCGCGAGAACCATCTCGCCTACACGCCCGAGCAGGTCGTCGTGACCGTCGGCGGCAAGCACGGGCTGTATCTGGCCTTCCAGGCGTTGCTCAACGACGGTGACGAGGTCATCCTGCCCGTCCCGTACTGGGTGAGCTATCCCGAACAGATCAAGCTGTGCGGCGGCAAGGTGGTCGAGGTGTATCCGTCCGAGGATCGCGACTACAAGCTGACCGCCGACGAGCTGGCCGCGGCGATCACCGACCGCACCAAGATCCTCGTGTTCAACAGCCCATCGAACCCGGGCGGGTTCACGTACACGGCCGACGAGCAGAAGGCCCTGGCCGACGTGCTGGCCGATCGCGACATCATCGTGTTCTCCGACGAGATGTACGACCAGCTCATCTACACCGACGAGCCGTTCGTCAGCTTCGCGGCCGCGCATCCGGGCATGTACGAGAAGACGCTCACGTTCAACGCGATCTCGAAGACGTTCGCGGCGACGGGGTGGCGGTGCGGCTACATCGCGGGTCCGGCGGCGATCATCAAGGGCATCAACAAGCTTCAGTCGCAGGAGACGTCCGGGACGGCCACGTTCATCCAGCACGCGGCCGCGGCCGCCCTCAACGGCGACCAGGGATGCGTGGGCGAGATGCGGACCGAGTTCAAGCGCCGCGCCGCGCACATGCACAAGCGGCTCAACGACCTGCCCGGCGTGCGGTGCCTGCAGCCGACGGGTGCGTTCTACGCGTTTCCCAATGTTTCGGCCACGTACAAGAAGCTCGGGGTCAAGGGATCGGTCGAGTTCTCCACGAAGATGCTCGACCAGGCCCACGTGGCTCTCGTGCCCGGCATCGCGTTCGGCAGCGACGAGAACGTCCGGCTGAGCTTTGCCAGCAGCATGGAGCAGATCGATAAGGGCATCGATCGGCTGGCAGAGGCACTGAAGTAACAGCAGGGACGAAGGGACGCAGGGACTAAGGGACCAAGGAACCGCGGAGGCAGCGGTGTTGATGGCGCGCGCTCCCAACGGGAGCTCGGGCCAGCGGAGCTGCTTCCACGCCCCCCTGTCTCTTCGTCCCTGCGTCCCTATGTCCCTCCGTCCCTCCGTCCCTACTCTGCGCCTAACCTCTCTCTCCGATCGGTGTCTCCATCTCTGAAGGCCGTCCCGCGCGGTGGTCGGTCTCTGAACAAAGGGAGACGCATCATGAATCGTCGCACGATTCTCACGTTGGTGGTGTTCGGTCTGGTCGCCCTCGGCCCCGCCGCTACGCAGCCGGCCGAGGCCGGTGTGTATGTCAGCGCGTCGTACGGGTACACGAGCCACGCCGCCCCGGTTGTGGTCAGCCGGCCGGTGTACGTGGTGCCGGCCCCGGTGGTGGTCAGTCGGCCGGTGTACGTGGTGCCGGCCCCGGTGGTGGTCAGTCGGCCGGTGTACGTTGCTCCTGCCCCGGTCGTGGTGAGCCGGCCGGTGTACGTCGCTCCACGACCGGTGGTCGTGCACCGGACCCACTACGCCCGGACCTATGCGCCCGTGGTCTATCACCGGCCCGTCCACGTGGTGCGGCACTATCACCGGCCCCACGGCTTCGGCTTCCGACTGGGTTTCGGCTGCCACTCGGCCTCCCTGTGGGTTCGGCGTTGTCGCGGCGGGCGCCTCGCGGGCCGACGGCCTGCGGGGGCGCAGGCCGCTACGAGCAGCGGACGACCTCCGCAACAACCCGCGGTCGCGCCCGATTCCGCGCCGCGACTGCATGCCTTCGGCTTTATCGGGTGGCATGGTCAAGCCCGATCTGCGCCGGCGGAGCGGGTGTCGCCATGCATGACGCCTGCAAGCGCGCACGGCCTCACGAGTCGCATGCCGGGTTCTTGCCTTGCGGCGCCCGGTCATGTAGCGGCCGGTGTCCTCGCCGGCTGGCGGCCTGTGGGGCGCAGGCCGCTACGGTGTCCTGACCGCCGTTCCGGGACGAAAACGCGCTATAAACAAAACTTCGAGCTATAATGGCGGCCCACTGAGGCTTGGGTTACATTTCCATTGAAGCAGTGGTCGCCGTTGCGACCCTTGCGGGAGGAGGTCGGTCATGCTGGCTGATCTGTTAGTGTGGTACAACATCATCTTCCTGGCCGCAGTGGCGGTGGCCTTCCTGTTCACGTTTCTGACCATGATCGCCATCGGCGGCAGTCACGACGTGGACGCCGATGCGGACGTCGACGCAGACGTGGATGTCGACGCGGACGTCGATGTCGGGGTCGATGCAGATCTCGACGTCGATGCCGACGTGGACATGGGAATCGATGCCGATGTCGACGCAGACGTGGACGCGGAGGCCCACGTCGCGCACGTCGAGGCCGGGCTCGTCATGGGTCTGCTTGCCTTCTTCGGTTTGGGCAGGGCTCCGCTGACCGTACTCATCGTGATCTTCGGCTACTCGTTCGGGCTGAGCGGGTACGTCGCCAACCAGGCACTCATCGAAAACGCGGAACACGCGAGCGCGTACTACCCGGTGAGCCTGGGCATTGCACTGCTCGTGGGCTTGAGTTCGCTGCGGTTCGGCAGCGGTTTGATGTACCGCTACATGCCCACGCTGGCGACGTCGGTGGTGCGGCCGAAGAAGCTCGTGGGTACCAAGGGTGAGGTCTCGCTGCCGGTCAACGAACGCGTGGGCGAGGCGCAGGTCTACGATCGCTACGGCACGCTGCACAACGTGGATTGCCGTGTGCGATCCGGACGACCGCCGGTGCCGAAGGGGGCGAAGGTGATTCTACTCGCGTATGTTTCCAAGGAGGACTTCTACTATGTCGCGCAGAGTCGCTCGTCCTCGAAGACCTGAGCCGCCCCCGATCGAAGTGTACGCGAATGCACCCGGCGATCCGGGGGTCGTCGATACTTCCTACGAACACATGCGATCTAAAAAAGGAGGCAGTAGTATGGCCATCATCTGGATGATCCTCGTCGGTCTGGCCTGCATCATCGGTGGCATCTACCTCAACGCAACCGAGGTGATTGGCGCGTCGACCATGACAGGCATGCTCGCAATCGGCTTGGTGCTGGCAGCTTTCGGTACGCTTCTGGGGGTCTTCACCCGGCTGTGGCGCAAGACGTCTGCCAACCAGGCGTTCGTCCGGACGGGCGGGCGTGGGGCGCGAGTGATCCTGGACGGTGGGTCGCTCGTGATTCCGTTCCTGCACGAGCTGGTCGAGGTGAGCCTGGAGACGATGCGCTTGGACGTCAAGCGTCTCGGGCCGGACGCCCTGATCACCCGGGACAACCTGCGCGTCGACATCTCGTCGGAGTTCTACATCCGGGTCGAGCCGGAGCGAAACGAGATTCTTCAGGCGGCCCGGTCGCTCGGTGAGCGGAGCGTCTCGGCCGGTGCGGTGTCGAAGCTGGTATTCGAGAAGCTCGTGTCGGCGCTGCGGAGCGTGGCGGCCACCAAGGACTTGATGGAGCTTCAGCTCAAGCGCGATGAGTTTGCCCAGGCCGTCCAGGAGAACCTGGCTGCCGACCTGCGCAAGAACGGGCTCAACCTCGAGACGGTGACCATCTCGATGCTCGACCAGACGCCGGGCGAGAACCTGAACCCGAACAACGTGTTCGACGCCCAGGGGCTGCGCAAGATCACCGAGATCACACAGGCCCAGAACATCCAGCGGAACCGGATCGACCGCGACGCCCAGCGTGAGATCAAGGACAAGGATGTAATGACCCGCAAGGAGGTCCTCGATCTGGAGCGTGACCAGGCCGAGGCGGAGGCCGCCCAGGCTACCGAAGTGGCCAACATCCAGGCGGCCAAGCTCCGGGAGCGCGAGCGGTACGAGATCGACCAGCGGCAGCAGGTCGAGTTGGCCGCGGTGTCCAAGGACGAGACGGTCCGTAAGGCGGATATCACCAAGAACCAGACGGTCGAGATGGCCGACGTGACCCGCGAACGGGCGGTCCAGACGGCCGCGGTCGAGCGGGATCAGGCGGTGCGGGAGGCGGAGGTCGAGAAGCAGAAGGCGGTCGAGGTGGCCAAGCGGCAGGCCGAGATCGCGGTGGCCAACGAGGAGACGGCGCGGGCGCAGGCCGAGGCCCAGACCCGGGCCGCCGAAGCCGAGCGCGAAGGCGAGACGCAGCGCATCGAGACGGTCAAGGTGACCGCCACCGCCGACCGCGAAGCTCAGGAGAAGATGATCACCGAGAAACAGCAGGTGGACATCAAGAAGTACCGCGAGCAGACCGAGGCCGACGTGCAGGCGTACGAGGTGGCCAAGATCGCGACGGGCGAATTGGAGGCGGCCGAGAAGCAGAAGGAGGCCAAGCTCATCCTCGCCGAGGCCGAGGCCGAGGCCGCCAAGAAGCGCGCCACCGGCGACCAGGCGGAGAAGATGGTGCCCGTCACCGTCGACCGCGAGCGGGTGAACGTCGAGCAGGCCCGCGTCGATGTCGAACGGCAGGAGTTGCAGAACAAGCAGGAGTTCAGCGAGGCGGCCCTGAAGTTCGAGGTGCAGAAGCTCGACATCCAGGCCGACGCCGACGTGCGGAAGGCGTTCGCCCAGGCCATCGGCGACATGCTCAGCAAGGCGAACATGCAGATCTTCGGCGATCCGACCACGCTGTCGAACATGGCCGGGCGGTTCATGAACGCGGCGAGTTGGGGCCAGGCGGTCGACGGCATCCGCTCGACGCTGCCGGCCGATGTCGAACAACTCGCCACGCGCGTCATCAGCGGCAGCGGCAACGCTCTAGCCGCCGCCGTGCAAAAGCTCACTGGCAAGGATGTCGATCCGTCGACCGTCGAGCAGATGGTCAAGGACGCAATCGCCGCCGAGCTCGAAGGGGGCGACGGTAAGTCCGAAGCGGTAGCCGCCAAGCCGCCGACAAAGGGCCAGGAGACCGACTCGAAGAAGGCGTAAACGAAGGCGCCACCGAGACGCGACCGTAAGGGAGCGTGACGCCCGTGCGAGATATCTATCTCGCACGGGCGTTTCCTTTGCTCGGTTGTGGCGTCCCGTTCCGTGTCGCGGACGGAGATAATCCCGCGCTGCCCGGTGCGACGAAAGAGCCGCGCACGAGCCCACTGCTTCCGCGCCACGCTTCCTGACGGGCGCGTCTCGGTGGCGCAGTGTGCCTCGGTTATGCTACGTACCGCTTTCGGCGATGACCTTGCGCATCTTCTCCAGGCCGGTCCTGGCGGCGGTGAGCGGGTCGAGCTTCCAGTAGTCGCGGTTGAACAGCTCGACCGATAGCGGCCCGGTGTAGTTGATGGCTCGCAGGTCCTTGAGGATCTGCGACAGCGGCGCGACGCCGTCGCCGGGCCAGATGCGGTGCTTGTCGCTCATCTTCTCGGGCGGCATGTCGGGGGGCACGTCGTTGAAGTGGAACGTGCGGATGAACGTTCCGCTCAGGTGCCGGATCGTGTCGAAGCCCGAGCCGCCTTTGTACAAGTGATACACGTCGGGCACGATGCCGGCGTTGCGATGGTGCGCTTCGATCGCGATGGCGGAGATCTCGCCGAGCCGGTTCGTGCTCTTGCGGAAGCCCCAGAGCTCGACGTAGGGCATCACGCCCATCGGCTCGCCGATCTCGATCAGCTCACGATAGCGTCGGCCGCCGTCGGGGATGTTCAGCGGCTGCTCGGGTCCGGCCGGTGGTGCTACGATTCCGGTGCCGCCGATGGCCTTGACCAGTTCCATGCTCTGTTTGATCTGCTCCAACGCCTTGGTCCACTCGTCTCCGGTCGAGAAGAGCCAGCGGAAGAACGCGACCGCCGACGGCACCGTCATCCCGGCATCGGCGATGCGCTTGCGGAGGTCGTCGAGTGAGCCGCCGCTCTTGGCGTACTTCTCGATGTCGCGCACCCACGGCTCGACCGCGTCGTAGCCGGCCTTGGCCGCCGCGTTGATCTTGGTGACGACGGCGTCGTCGCCGTCCGCGTGAATCGTCGACGTGTTCAGGCAGATCTTCCACGGCTTGGGGCGGGCCGGTGCTGCCTGAGCAGCCGGTGCGGCCGCCGTGCTTAGCGCGGCCGCGGCACCAAGTCCGCCACCGACCGTACGTAGCGCTTCACGTCGAGTGAGCTGGTCCGTCATTCTTCTCGCCCTCGGTTCTGGCAACTGGAGCGGAACGCCCTCGCGATTCCTGCACGTCACATCTACACGTTTCGACGCGAAGATTCCACACGACGCCGTGTCCGAGTGCGGGTGCCCCATCCTCGGCTCGCTGAAGGCGAGACCAGGGTGGGGGACTGAGCGGGAGATGGGCTGTGTCAGTCCCCCACCCTTCGCATACGGCCGCGAAGGATGGGGCACCCAGCGGATTCCGTCTGCGTATGGTGTGTCGGTTGTTCCGTGCTTACGATTGGTGTGTATGGCCATCCAAACGGGTGACACGATTGCCGCGGTATCCTCGCCGGTCGGACCGGCCCCGCGGGGGATCGTGCGCCTCTCGGGTCTGGACGCGGTGCGGATTGCGGATGCGCTGTTTTGCGCGTCCGACGGGGCGCCCCTCGGCGGGCGCCGCGGCTACACACGGTGGCCGGGGATGGTGTCGCTGACCGCGGACGGCGCACGCGTGCCGGCCGAGGCGTACCTGTTTCGAGCACCGCGGAGCTTCACGCGGCAGGACATGGTCGAGCTGCACACGCCGGGCGGGGCGGCCGTGCTGTCGCTCGTGCTCGATCAGTCGCTGGCCCTTGGGGCCCGTCAGGCCGAGCCCGGTGAGTTTGCCATGCGTGCCTTCCTGGCCGGGGCGATCGACCTGGCCGAGGCCGAGGGCATCGCGGCCGTGATTTCCGCAACGAGTGACGGGCAGCTTCGGGCGGCCGGTCGGCTGGCCCGCGGGGCGCTATCGGCACGCACCGCCGCGCTGCTGGATCGGATCGCCGATCTGCTCGCGTTGGTCGAGGCCGACATCGACTTCGCGGACGAGCCCGTCGATTTCATTTCACCGGCCCAAGTGCGGGCGACTATCCAGGAGATCATGACCTCACTCTCTGATCTTCAGACCCGGTCGGCGGAAGCCGAGACGCTCGAGACGCTCCCGCGCATCGTGCTGACCGGCCCGCCGAATGCGGGCAAGAGCACGCTCATGAACCGCCTCACCGGACTCGACCGGGCGATTTGTTCGCCCCTGCCCGGCACGACGCGGGACGTGCTCACCGCGCCCCTGCAGCTTGAGCGCCATGAGGCGATTCTCGTGGATGGCGCAGGGTGCGACGCGGCGGACGACGAGATCGCCGGCCGGGCCCGGCACCTCCTCCAACAAGAGATCACAAGTGCAGATCTGGTTTGCGTCGTGCTCGACGCGTCGGCAGAACCTTCTTGCCGTGCGGTCCCCACGGCCTGGAAGGGTGTGTCACAAGACCGAGCGCTGGTGGCCGCGAACAAGGCGGACCTACTGACCGCCGATGCGGTCGCCTCCCGATGTGCCGCGTTGCAGGAGGCGACCGGGTTCGACGTTGTGCCGGTCAGTGCGCTCACCGGGGCCGGGTGCGATGTGCTGACGGTGGGGATGGACGCGCGGCTGAGCGTGGCGGCGAACATTGTCGGTGCCGAGGAACTGGCACTGACCGCCCGGCACCGACAGGCTCTGGACGAGACTGCGGCCGGCCTGGGTCGGGCCGAAGCCCTGGCCGCGTCCGCCGGCGAGACGGCCGACTGTGCCGAGCTACTGGCGCTGGAGCTGCGCGAGGCCTGTGCAAGCCTCGGCCGGATCGCGGGTGCGGTGACCACGGAGGATTTGCTCGGCCGCGTCTTCTCGCGGTTCTGTATCGGTAAGTAAGCAGCGGACTGTGGCACGCATGCCCGAGCCGCGACATTCATGTCGCGCGGACGCTCCGCGCCGGATGAATCCGGCGGCTCAGGGACAGAATCACTGCGTACGCCGGGGCTACGAGCGGAACTCGAATTCGTAGGGGCTGTGCGCTCCGCCGAGGATGACGTGGCTCTTGGGCCGTTTGAGCTTCGCGGAATCCTTGTCGGCTTTTCGGCCGATGGCCTTACCGTCAACGATGGTGCCCAGACTGCTGGTGCGATCGAAGATGACAAGGCCGCTGTCGGTGCTCTCGACCACGACATGGTCGCGCGAGATGAAGAACGGCTTGTCGTCCTGGAGCACGAGCTTGCCGTTGGTCATCGAATGCGAGGCGTTGGGGTCGTCGTTACGTCCGATGGTGCACGGGAAGGTGGAGATGATCGTCTGGTCGGCGCCGAGGGCGGCCCGAGCCCGCGGCGTCAGTGGGGTGATCACGAGCCGGTTACCGGAATCACTCTGTGTCTCGTTGCCGGCCTCGGCCAGTGCGGTCGGGGCCGGGGTTGGGTTCATGCGCGATCGACCCATGCGATCAAACATCGAGGCGACAACCGGTCCGATACGGTCCGGTTCGGATCGAAGGAGTTCGGCAATGCGGTTGGCATCGAACACCTCGAGACGCACGTCGGTATCGCAAGTGATGGTGGCGGATCGCGCCTGGCCGGACAGTAGGCCGCCCACACCAAACAGATCACCGGTTTCGTGAGAACCCACCACCTCGGGATTGCCGGATGACGCCTGGTTGACCATGAGCCTTCCGTCGAGAACGTAGAAGGCCTCACGGCCGCGGTCGCCCTCTGCGTAGACGGTTTCCCCGGCCGTGTACGTACGGATCAGTTGCTCGATCATGATGGACCTCCCCCCAAAGGCCTGCAATCGCCCCTCCTGCGTGATGATTGGACGGGACTTGAGAATTGTAGGCACCCCGAATCGCCAAGACAAACCCGTGCGCACACAACAGCTACCCCGCCGTCGAGTCCGCCGGGAGGGCCATTATGCCGAGTTATCGGCTGATTCTGGCGTTCGAGTGCAGCTAGACCGTCGTCCCCAATGGGCCGGGATGCTTCCCGGCTACGCGGTCAGCTCGGCTCGCGCGGGGCGGGGCGCCGTCAGGGGCATCCCGCGAAGACTGGTCACGAGGGCGTATCCGCCGAACAGCATCGCCGACCAAGCCAGGTCGCCGACGAGCGTCGGGCGGAGGAACGGCAGGGCCATCGTGTAGCACTGGACGAGACCTTGGACGGTGTGAGTGTAAAGGCCGCCGACGACCCACACCGCGAAGTTGGTGGTCAGGAAGAACACGAGCGAGCAGGAGACGGCACAGGTCCCCACGCGGAGGGCACTGGGCCGAGCCCGCAGGAACCGACGCAGGCCGACGGGGTAGAGCAGCAGGGCCGCGTACACCGTGAGCGTAATCGCAATGTGGCTGAAGCCGATCATGCTGTCAGCGATGATCATGGCCACGAGCGGGATGGCAATCGCGTACGAGCGGCGAGAGAACAGAAACGCGCCGAACATGGCCACTGCCGCCACCGGTGCGCAGTTGGGCACGTCGGAATAGAGTCGAACTGCGACGATCAGGCCCACCAGTAGCGAGGCGAACAGGGCCATGGCGTAGATATTCTTGTTCATGATCGTGAGGCTCCTTGCCGGTTACTTCTTCTTCCTGGTCAATTCATCAAACAAAGCGAACTTCCACCGGACGACATCGTCCAGTTTCAGCTCGGTGATGGCAATACTCTTCTCAAGCGGCTTGTCGTTGACCCAGCAGAGCCAGTTCCTCTGTCCCTGGCCCCCGCCGGCGTTCTTCAGATCATCGATCTTCGTTACAAGGGTGTATTGTCCGCGGCCCTTGCTGTCAAATGTGATTCCATGCGGGCTCGCCTTGGCCGCGTTCAGTGCGTCGAGGACGGTCATCTCCTTCTTGTGGGCGATGGCGGTGAAGTGCTTCTCGACCCCGTCACCGTAATCCACGATGAGCCGGATGGTCTTCGGGGCCGGCTGCTCCTTCTTCGGAGCCACGGCCAAGCCCGCCCCGCTCAGCACCAGGGCACCGGACAGGACCGCCACAACCCGAATTGGCCGAAATCGTCTGCGTCGCATCTCCCCGTTCGTCCTCGAAGTCACCCTTCGGACGGTGCGTTATTTACCGGCGTCTGGTGGGAACGTCAAGAGGAAGGGAACTGGGATCGGGGATTGGGGAACAGGTGCAGAGCGTGCCTTCCATTCCGTTCCCCGATCCCCGTTCCCTGTTCCCCGCGACGCTGTGCGTCGCTCTGGCGCTACGCGTCGCCCTGGCGTTTTCGCTCGAGGTCGGTCTTGAAGGCGGCGGCGATGGGGCCGAAGACCCGCGCATTGGCCTCGCTGACCCCGGCGAGCTGCTCGTGGGCTTCGATTACCGTCTCGACGACCCGCTCTGCGCTGAACGTCTCGTCGGCCACGGGGGTGAATGCCTCCGGCCCGGGGGGGAGGATTGCTTCGATCGTGAGCAAACGGTCGAGGCTCATCTGGGCGAGTGCCTCGATGCACTTGGGGCTGGGGTGGACAAGGGCGAATCCGCTCCCGCCGCTCTCTCGCGCCTTACGCCACTGGCTGACGAGGCAGCCGGCGAACGTGGAGTCGATGCGCTCGCACGCGGACAGGTCGACCAGCATCGGCCGGTTGAACTCTTCGCGGCAGTGGTCGCATACGGCGGTGAAGGCGGGTCCCAGCGTCATCGTGGCCGGTCCGTCGATTCGCACGAAGAGAGCCGTGTCAGTCTGACTCAGCGAGATGCCTGGTTGCGGCCGGGACATCGTCTGCTATCCGGATAGACCCGATACGAACGGCATCGTTATGCTACCGGATTGTCGGGCCGAATGCGAGCGCTTGCCCGGCCCGAAGGGCTCGCATATGGTGACCAGCATGGACAGCTTCAACTACGTCGACGGGGAGTTGTACTGCGAAGAGGTGCCGGTGGCCCGGATCGCGAAGGCGACGGGGACCCCCGCGTACATCTACTCGCGCGCGACGCTCGAGGGCCACTGCCACCGGACGGCCGAGGCGTTCGCCGAGCTGTCACCGATCATCTGCTACTCGATCAAGAGCTGCCAGAATCTGTCGATCTGCCGGCTGCTCGCCGAGTTGGGTGCGGGTTTCGACGTGGTTTCCGGCGGCGAACTGTACCGGGCCGTTCAGGCCGGGGCCGATCCGGCCAAGATCGTGTTCGCGGGTGTGGGCAAGAGCGATGCGGAGATCAACGAGGGCCTCGACGCGGGGATCGGGCTGTTCAACGTCGAGTCGGAAGCGGAGATGCGGACCCTCATTCGCATTGCCGGAGAAAGGGGTACGCCCACACGGGCGGCGTTGCGCGTGAACCCGGACGTGGATCCGAAGACGCATCGCTACACGACGACGGGCAAGAAAGAGACGAAGTTCGGCGTCGACCTGGAGCGGGCCCGGCGGTTCTTCGACGACTACGGCCGGGACGACGACGTGCGGCTGTGCGGCATTCACTTGCATATCGGATCGCCGGTCAATGCGGTGGAGCCGTACATCGAGGCGATCACCAAGGGCCTGGCGCTGATCGACGAGTTGCGTGAGGCGGGCTTTGCCGTCGAGGTGCTGGACATCGGGGGCGGTTTCGGGGCGCACTACCGCACCGACGAGGCCCCGCCGGCGATCCGCTACGCCGAGGGTATCGTGCCGCTGCTCCGCGGGCGCGACTTGCAGGTGATTCTCGAGCCCGGCCGATCGATCTCGGCGAACGCGGGGATCCTCGTGGCCGAGACCCAGTACGTCAAACACGGCGGGAGCAAGACGTTCGCCATCGTCGACGCGGGCATGAACGATCTGCTGCGGCCGACGCTGTACGAGGCCTACCACTTCATCTGGCCGGTGCGGCCGGCCGACGGGCTGGTGCCCGAGACGCGCGATGCGTCCGACACCACGCCCGGCACGAGGCCCGTGGATGTGGTCGGGCCGATCTGCGAGACCGGGGATGTGTTCGCTCAGGACCGCCCCCTGCCCGAAATCCAGCGCGGCGACCTGCTGGCCGTCTTCACCACCGGTGCCTACGGGTTCGTCATGGCCAGCCAGTACAACTCACGTCCCCGTCCGCCCGAGGTGCTCGTCGAGGGTGGCGAGTTCCGTGTCGTTCGTCGCCGCGAAACATACGACGACCTGATCGAAGCTGAACTCCTGTAGCCTGGTGTTGTGTCTCGACATCGGTAGGTCGTATCCGATCCGAACCGCGCCCGCGAGCGAGCGGCGGGCGTTGAGATGGGCGGCCCGCTTCCTCAGACGTGGAGAGCACATTCTCCGTCGCCGAATCGCGTCCGCCACGGCAGGAGTCACGGGCTCCGCAATCGGCAGACGCAAGGTTGACGGGGTACTAGCCCGTCCATGTTCTCTCGATCTCCTCCAGCGTCTTACCCTTCGTTTCGGGTACCAGCTTCCAGAAGAAGACCGTGGCCACCAGGCAGATGGTGGCGAAGGTGAAGAAGCCCTTGTCCATGCCGAACCGGCCCACGTACCACAGGAACAGGGAGGCCGTGGCGGCATTGGTGCCCCAGTTGGTGAGGGTCGCGATGGACATGGCCCGGCCGCGGACCCGGTTGGGGAAGATCTCCGGCGAGAGCACCCAGATCACAGCGTTGATCGACAGCGCCAGGCAGCCAAGGTAGACACCGATCGCGGCGGCGATCCAAACGCCGACATTCGCCTCCACGCGAAACAGGCAGGCGATGGTCACGAGCGACACCACAACCGCGCTCATGCCGCCGATCAGCAGCGGACGCCGGCCCCACCGGTCGATGAAGCACAAGGCGACGATGGTGAAGACCAGGTTGATGACGCCGAAGGCCACCTGGAATTGCAGTCGTTCGCCGAGTTCGAAACCGGCCGCCTTGAGAATTTCGGGCCCGTAGTAGATCGCGACGTTCACGCCGGTCAGTTGCCCGAAGAACGACAGCCCCACGCCCACCAACAGCGCGACGCGCAGCCCCGGCCTGAACAGTTCGCGGATCGATCCCTCCTCGTGGGCCAGGGCGTCCTTGATCTCGGTCACTTGGCGTTGGGCGATCTCCGCGCCGCCGATCCGAGCTAGAATCTCGTGGCCGCGCTGATCCCGACCGGCCTTGATCAGCCAGCGTGGGCTTTCCGGAACGAGAAACAGAAGCAGGAAGAAGAGAACCGCCGGAATCATCTCGGCCCCGAACATGCCGCGCCACACTTCGGAGACCATGGTCCAGTGCAGTATGCCCTCGCCGCCGAATGCTTCCGCGTTTCGTTCCGAGAAACCCAGCAGCAACCAGTTCGAGAAGTACGCGACCAGAATGCCGATCACGATGGACAGTTGATACGTCGCGACGAGCCGTCCGCGAAGGCGCGGCGGCGCGAACTCGGAAATGTACATCGGGGCCAGTACCGACGCCATGCCCACACCCACCCCGCCGATGATTCGGGCGGGGATCAGCACGGGGAAGCTCGGCGGGATCGTGGAGAGCAGGGCGGAAGCGAAGAAGAGGAACGCCGAGATGATCAGAATCGGCTTGCGCCCGAACCGGTCACCGAGCGCACCCGCGATCACGGCCCCGACGATGCAGCCGTACAGCGCCGAACCGCCGAACGTGCCGACCTGTAGCTCAGTGAGCTCGAACTGTTGCCGGACGAAGTCGACCGTCCCGGAGATCACCGCCGTGTCGAAGCCGAACAGCAGTCCGCCCAGCGAGGCCACCAGGCACACGCCCGCAAGGTAGAGGGCGCTGCCCTTCTCGGGCACAGCTTCTCGCAGACCGTTTTCAGGAGTCGTGTCGGTGGGTGTGCTCACGAGTTACCCCAGCAGTTGATAGCAGCGAAACAGAACGCGCGGCAGGTGGAAGCAGCCCTTCCAGCCGTTGGCTTTGGCGGTCCAGATCGGCGAGCCGTCCCGGTTGAGATACCCGATCCACTCGCCGTACTCGGGATCGGGGAAGTGGCTGAACGTGTAGTCGTGCACTCTCTCGTACCACTGCCGCAGGTCGTCGCGTCCCGTGTGCGCCCATCCCATGAGCGTCGCGTACAGTGCCTCACTGTGCGGCCACCAGAGCTTGCAGTCCGCCTCGATGTTGTGGACGGGCGTCCGATCGATGTTGGTGATGTAGAGTATGCCGCCGTACTCCGTGTCCCATCCGTGTTCGAGCGATGCGAGCGCGATGTCGATGGCCGTCTGCATCAGCGCGTCGTCGCCGCGCCGGCGGGCGATTTCCATCAGCATCCACGCGCTTTCGATGGCGTGGCCGGGATGGAACATGCGACCTTCGAAGAGATCGAGCATCTCGGAGCCGTCCATCGCCACGTTCTCCAGCAGCGCCTTGCGCTGCGGCTTCCAGTGCCGCTGCACGATGGAATCGGCCGACAACGTCAAGGCCTCCTCGAACCGCGGGTCGGGACGGACATCGTCGAACACCCACGCAACGGTGATCCGGCACATGTCGTCGGCGTGCAGGTGGAACGTAGCGTTGATCGGATAGCCCATGAGCGGCGTGTCCTCGGGGCGACCGAGCTTCGGCATCAGGTTGTCGTGGACCTGCATGGCCCGTTCCCAAACGGCGTTGTCACCGGCGGCTTTGCTATACTCGGCCAGCCCGATCGCCCCGAACACCTCGGTGTACTTGCTGAGCACTTCGGACATCGGGGCGCCGTCGGGCGTCAGGCGGAAGTACATCTTGCCGTCCGGCTTGAACGCGTGCCGCAGCATGAACTCGGCCCCGAGCCGGGCCGCGTCGAGCCACTCGGGGCGAGGTTCGTGCTGGTTGTACAGGTGGCTGAACATCCACAACTGGCGGCCGGTCATCCACATGTCCTTGTCGGTGGCGTAGGGCGTGCCGTCGCGCTCCAGCCGCGTTCGATACCCGCCGTGCTCGGGGTCCAGTGAATGCTTCAGCCACCACGGCACGAGGTCGTCGAACATTGCGGTCCGGTAGTGCTCGCGCAGCGCCGCGGCGCGATCCGCAGGAATGTGGAACGGCGGCGCGCCGTTCGCAGCACCGGACGGATTGGTGGGAGGGTTCTTCGCCATGACTGTTGCCTTTCGTCACGAACAACTCGATCGACGACCATGCGGTCAACCGGCTTCGTCACCCAGCTTCTCGAGGACCGAATCGGGCAGCATCCGCTTACGCAGCTTGTCGAAGTGCCGCTCGATGCGGCTCTCCTTGGTCAAGTCCCAGAGCGAAGTACCCTTTTGTCGCATCGCCAGTACGGAGGTAATCCAGGCTTGGGTCCAGCCGCTCTCGATGCACCAGGCGCCCCAGCCGACGTCGGCGTTCGAGCCCCAGTGTTCCCAGCGCCTGAAATCGAACGCGCGAAGCCAACCGCCGTCGAGCGACGGGGCCGCTTCGCTTCGAGTTTGAATGCGGCAGAGGAACTCGGTCAGCTTGTCTTCCGCCCGGATGATTCTCTCGTCGCCGGTTGCCGCCGCGGCCTCATGCAAACCAAGGAACGCGAAATTGGTCGTGTAGAGCAAGTCGGCCACCGGATCGCCGTTCCTGGCAATGAGCGACGCTTCGTTCGTTGCGTACTCGGCGTTCGTACGCGGCGGCGGGTACTTGCCCTTCTCGGGCAAACCCAGCTCCTCGCGAATCGCACCGCACGGATCCTGCAAAGCCAGCAGCCCATCCACGACCTTGTCCAGCATGGCCCGGTTCTCCGGCGTGTCCCGGACGCGCACCAGCCACGCCAGCGGCAACAGAATCCGCGCCTTCTCCTGGGCCAGACCGTTGGTCCACCGCCAACCGTCCGTGTATTGGGCCATGGTCATCTTCAGTGCGGTCTCGGCGCGCTTGAGGAACAGATCATACCCCGTCTGTTCGTAGGCCCACAGGTAGCACGCCCACAGATACGCCTCGTAATGCGGGGCGTAGTTGACGAGGCTTCGCTTGAAGTAGGGCTGCCAGCCGTTCTTCGTCAGCTCGGGGATGTCGAGGCGATTGGTGCGAAAGCCGAGCCGGCCGGTCGTGCGGAGGTTGCCCAGGAGGCACATCATGACGGCTTCGTCCCAGCGGTCCTTCTCGGTGAGCGCGGCCGTGGCGAGCGTAGCCAGCATGAGGCGGGCGTTGTCGTCACCGTAGTTGGCGACGTATTGCGCCGGACTGCTGACGCCCCAAGCGCTCAGGCCGTACGCACCGTGGTTCGGATCGCCGCGTTCCTTCTTGCGCGCGTCCGACTCGAACAGGTAGTAGTCCAACAGGTTGCACGCGACGCTGCTGTGCCTCTCTTGCCGTCCGAGCGTCGCGCCGAAGGCGAAGGCCATGGCCGTCTCGGTGATGCAATCGCCGCGCTGGGCCTTGCCCAGCGTTTGGCTGCCGTCATGGTGGATCTGTGAGAGTGCCGCTTCCCAACTGCCCCGTGAGCCGTCGCCCAGCGGGACGTCGGCCTCGAGTGCGTCGATCTGTCCCGTGTTGGCCGCTGCGTGGACGCGACTCTCGGATTCCGGAGCGATGACCATCCTGGCCTTCTCGAACCACGCGACGCCGCGGCGGAACGCGTTCATCTCGTGGTCGTCGGGCAGTGCCTCTTTGCGTCCGTAGCTGGGCGACACGACGGGCTTCCATCGTAGCGGCGGAAGCTCGGCTTTGGGTTGCAGCCACTTGAGAACGGTCCCCCAGATGTTCCTCCACCTGCCCTGTGGCGCATAGCGCCCCGTGACGAAATGGCTGAGCTTCGTCGTGGCCACGAGCACATTGCGTCCCGGCAACTCGAACAGGAGCGGATGCGTCTTGTCCGGCAAGCCGTACACCGCGGTGTCGAACCCCGCCACGCGAGCCGCGACAAGGTGAGGCTTCGCAACCGAGACGGGTATGTAGTGGAGCCCGTTGATCGACATGAGGTCGTGCTTCGCCACCTTCGGGCCGAAGAAATCAGAGACGACGACAGCCCGTTCGACGCGCCCGGGGACCGGCTTGCCCAACGTGAGGCCCGGGAGTGCGGACGGATACTCGACGTACAGTCGCAGCTTCTTCGTCGTGGCCAGAGCGAGCAGTTCCGGCTCGACCATTGCGGTCGCCTGCGGATACTCGTCGGCCAGCACCAGCACGCCGGCGCCGTTGGGGGCTCGCCGCACCGCATCGGACGGCTTGTCGAAGCGCTGTACGGTGCCGATTGCCTTGGACACTACTCGAAACAGATCGTTCTCGCGATCGCAGGCGAAAACGTACGCCGTTTGCCCGTCCGCAGCGCGCGACACGGAGGCCGCGACAAGAACCAGAGCCAGGCTCGCGAGCAGTGCGTTTCGCAACCGATGAGGACTCGTTCTTTCTACCGCCTTCCGTGCTGTCGCCGGGTGCATCCCGGACGATCTACGGGCTGGGTGGACGCAGGAAGCTGACCTGCACCTTCCTACGTTCCCGTGCAAGTGCTTGGACCACACACTTACACGAACCCACGGTGCGCCACAACCGGGGCGAATCCGCCATGGAGCGGATTGAACCAGCGGACCCGGCAGGCGAGAATGGTCGTTCGGCGCCGAGACGTGATGGCGATGCTGGGAAGTACCTGCGCCGGCGTCGGAACACAGGGAGACGGCTATCGTGTGCACTTGCAGATTCGCGGCGTTCGGTACCGTTCGTCGATTGGGCCTCCTTGCCATGCTGGCGGCCCTAGGAGGGCTCTCGTGCTCCGAAGCGCCGAGCAAACCCACGGACACCCAGAAGACCTCGGATGCCTTGGCCACCCGGAAGGCGTCGGATGCGTTCGTGCGTGCGATCAACCAGGGCGTGGCCCTGATGAATCAGTACAACTACAAGGACGCGGCGGCGGTCCTTGAAGAGGCCGTCAAAGTGGCTCCCGATTCCGTCGAGGCCCGCGTCAACCTGGCCATCGCCATCTACAACCGCGCTACCAACGGTGACCTGGAGCGTGCCACGGCGCTGGTGGATACGGTCGTTCACGATGAACCCGGCAACGTGCGGGCGCAGTACTTCCGCGGCCTGATCCACCACTATGCCGGAGAGGACGAGCAGGCGCTGGCGTACTTCCAACGTGTGGTGGAGCAGACGCCCGGCGATGCCTACGCCTGGTTCTTGCTCGGCCGATGCAAGCGGCGCCTGGGTCAACCCTGTCGCGCCGAGCTGGAGCGGGCGATTCAGGAGAATCCCGGCCTCGCCAGTGCGCACTACGAATTCATGCTGATGGTCGCGCTGCAGGAAGGGCGAGAGGCGGCCGCCCCTTACCGGGAGAAGTTCGCCAAGATCGACAAGAGCCCGCTGTCCGAGAAGCTGGACCTGGCGGCGTACAACCGAATGGGACCGCTAGCCGTCGTCCGGCCCCTCGCTGCCGTGCCTGCGGCGGGTGTCTCGAGCGGAGAACTGGCGTCCGGTGCTGCGCAGACGCTGGTGGACGCGTCGGCGTCCGATTCGCGTTTCGAGTTCAAGGCGAGGCGCGCCGCGGACATCGTCGGGCGGGCCGGGGTGCAGTTGGCGCTCGCGGATGTGAACGGGGACGGTCGTTTGGACATCGCCACCACGGGCGTCGTTCGCGACGACCGGCCGGGGCTCTTGCTCCTGCTTGCCGAAGAAGGAGGTTTCATCGACGCCACTCAAGCCGCGGGATTGGCGGGGCAACTCGCAGCCGTCTCGTGCGCTTTCGGCGACTACGACAACGATGACAAGGTGGACATCTACGTGAGCTGCGTCGGGCCGAACCGCCTCTTTCGCGGCCGGGGCGACGGCACGTTCGAGGATGTGACGGACGCGACCGGAACGGCCGGCCCGAACGTGACGAGTGTGTCGGCCGTGTTTCTCGACGCGGACCACGACGCCGATCTCGACATCTACGTCTGCAACGCTGCGTCCGCCGCCGGGGCCTCTGCCGCGGCCAACCAACTGCTGAACAACAACGCCGACGGTACGTTCACGGATATCGCCGCGGATGCCGGGGTCGCGTGCGCCGCGGAGCGGAGCGTCATGCTCGCTCCCGTGGACATCGACGCCGACCGCGACACCGATCTTCTCGTGTTCAACGACAAAGCGCAGGCCAAGCTGTTTTTCAACGACCGCTTCGGCAAATATCGCGAAGGGCAGATCACGGCCGAACCGATTCGCGGCGACCGCGGCGGCGTGTTGCAGGACTTCAACGGCGACGGCCGGGCCGACCTGCTGGTTGCACCGGGTGGGGAGACGCCCGGGCGGTTGTATCTGACCGATGCGACGGGGGCATTCGCGCCAAGCAAGCAGTTCGACGGCTGCCTCGAGGCTGTCTCGACGTGGGGTGATCTCGTCGCTACGCGCGTTGCGGATGTGGATCTCGACGGCGATCTCGACGTGGCCGTCTTCGGGGCCGCCGGTCACGTGCTTCTCAACGACGGCGCGGGGCGTTTCGTGACCAAGGCAAACCTCTGGCCCAAGCCCGCGGAAGGTGCGGTTGTCGGCACGGATCTCGTGGACCTCACCGGAGACGGCGTGCCCGACGTGCTGCGTGTCCGGGTGGCGCCGACCGGGCGAGTCGAGCTCGTCCCGACCACGCTGACGCCGCCGGCCAACTGGCTGGCGGTGACGCCGACGGGCGACCGCGGCGCGGACAAGCGGACCCGCAGCCCGGCCAGCGGCTACGGAACGAAGCTCGATCTGCGCTGCGGCCTGCACAGCCAGGTGATCACGCACACGGGGCTCAACGGCGGCCTGAGCCAATCCCAACGACCCGTGGTCTTCGGCCTGAGCGGGGCGACCAAGCTCGACTACCTGGCGTTCACGTGGCCTGACGGGGTGACGCAGTCGGAGATCGAGCTGGCCGCGGGCATGCACCACCGGATCAGCGAGACCGAGCGGAAGATGTCGAGCTGCCCCGTCCTGTTCGCCTGGAACGGCGAGCGGTTCGGGTTCGTCACCGACTTCGCGGGCGTGGGCGGCCTCGGCTACTACGTAGCCCCCAGCCAGTACGCGCCGCCGCAGGTGCTCGAGCACGTCAAGATCGAGCCGGACCAACTGGCCGCGCGGGACGGCGTGTACGAGCTGCGCATCTGCGAGCCGATGGAGGAGGTGGGCTACATCGACCGGCTAGAGTTGCTCGCCGTCGATCATCCGCGCGACGTGTCGGTCTACCCCGACGAACGCCTGGCCCTCAACGGCCCCGCCCCGAGCCACAAGCTTCTCTGCCCGGCCGACCGCATCTACCCGGTACGCGCAACGGCACCCGACAACACCGACTGCACCAGACAACTCGCCGCGGTCGATCGCATCTATGCTTACCAGCCCCCGCTGGACCGACGCTTCCAGGGCTTCTGCAAACCGCATGCGCTGGTGCTCGACTTCGACAAGCGCCTGGCCGAGCTCGACCCGGGCCGCAGCGTCTACCTCTTCCTCAACGGCTGGATCGAATACCCCTACTCGCAGACCACATTCGCGGCCGCGCAGGCCGGCGTGAAGTGGCAGCCGCTCAAGATCGAGCGCCAGACCACCGACGGCCGCTGGGAGACCGCCATCGCCGACGCAGGCGCGCCGGGTGGCATGGGGCGCATGATCACCGTTGACCTTACCGGCAAGCTCGCCCCCAACGACACGAAGCTGCGCATCTCGACGAACCTCGAGGTCTACTACGACCAGATCTTCATCGCCGCAGACGAAGGCACGGAAGAGCTCGTCGTCCGCACGGTCCCGCTGGCCGAAGCAAGCCTCCGCCGCCTGGGCTTCCCGCAAGAATACTCACCCGACGGCGGCTACCCGCTGCTCTACGCATACGACATCATCGAACCGACAGCACCGTTCAAGATGCCCCGAGGCGCCTACACGCGCTACGGCCGGGTCGACGAACTCCTCACGGACTTCGACGACCGCTACGTGATCCTAGGCAGCGGCGACGAAATCGCCGCCCGCTTCGATGCAAGCGAACTCCCCGCACCGCGTGACGGACACGTGCGCAGCTTCATTCTCGTCTCCCACGCCTACTGCAAAGACATGGACCTCTACACCGCCGAGCCGGACACGGTGACGCCGCTGCCGTTCCGTGCCATGAGCCGCTACCCCTATCCACCGAGCGAGCGTTTCCCCGCCACAAGCGCGTCCCGCCCCTGGCAAGAGAAGTTCAACACGCGCCGGCTACCCTGAGGCCGAGATCGTAGCAAGCCAACGCTCGTCCCAGCCTTTCCATGTCCCGGGCAAATCAGTTCTGGGTGCCCGGGCGAAGAGGAGGCAGGTCGCGTTCGCCGACACAGCGCTTCGGTCAGACTGATCCTCGACTTGAACGGCTCGGTCAGCGAACCCTACCGACGCCGAGGCCGGTGAAAGGGCGCACAGCGGTATGAGTGCTTTCGCTCCAAAGACTCGCCATGAGAAGCTACCAGAACCGCCACCAGGGAGTCTTCGGGGGCCTTGACTGCAAACCAGAATCGTCTGTGAAGAGTATCTCACCTTGCTGAGCGCTGACGTCAAAGAAGCCGACCTTGTGCTTGTTTGCCAGTTCTCGAGTCTTGGCGTATGCCTCATTCGCGCAGGACCACCTGAACTCTGAGTAGATGATCCCCCTACCGATGCAGTGATCTGTAATTCGCGGGTCATCTACGTCAGCAGAAGCGTACGGGCCATTCATTGGCGGGAAGAACTGAATCATTTCCCGAAACCAGCTTTGCAGGGCCGGTGAAGCCACCTGAGGGTCGTAGTAGTCGTTCCCTTCCGGCCACTGAGTTTGCTTTTCGTACCACTCCAGGAACTCGGCGCGGCCTCTGGGAGCCGCAGACAGTTCGAACACCATCAGATCGTAGCTCATGCGGCGCTCCCGCTACGCACAACAACCTTCCTTTCTGGAGTACCTCGAAGCCCGTCCAGAGGACTGCGAAAGCCCGCCGGGCTTCGCCTAGCCAAGATTGGGGGGACCCATAACACGGAGCGGCGGACACTGCAACGCCGATGTGCCTGCCCGTTGGCTCGTCCGCCGAGCTAGTCGCTGCGATTCACGGGGCCGACTTGTCCCCGTCGGATCGTTCCCAGACCGACCCGGGCTTGGCTGGCGCCGGCGGGGTCCCAGGTGATTTTGCCGGTCACGCCTTGCCAGGGGGAGAGGGTCCGGACAGCGTCGCGGATTCGTGCTCGGTTTAGGCCAGCCTGGCGGACGGCGGCGACCAGGAGATTCGTTGCGTCGTACGTGTAGGCGGCGGTGTAGTCCGGGGCGGCGGCGAAGCGGTCGCGGTAGCGTCTGGCGAATCGCTCACTCCGCTTGCCGGCGGTGCTTGGATGCCAGAGGAGCGGGAATGTTACGCCTTCGGCGTTGGGGCCGGCGGCTTGGCGGAAGCGGGTGTGGCCCATGGTTGGTCCGCCGAAGATGGGTAGATCGATGCCTTGGGCTCGCAGGGCCTTGATGATTGCCGCGCTGTCGTCGGGTCCGGCGATCACGACGATGGCTGCGGGTTGGGCTTCGCGGATGGCCTGGATCTGGGCGGCGAAGTCTCGCGATGCGGGTTTGAACTCGAGGTGGCGCTTGGGGTGCCACGGGCGGCTTGCCCGCCCGTGTTTGGAGGGGTGTGTGGTCATCGCACTGGCAGGCAAGCTGCCAGTGGCACCCGTTCCCGCGCATCCTCTGACAGGCTCCGCCAGCTCTTTCAGGGCCGCGAGTAGCTCCGTCGTTCTCAGACGCGAGTCGTGATCGGTGCAGGAGAGTAGGGCGAAGCCTTGGTTGCCGGCTTGTTTGACGATTGCTTTGGCCAGGATCGGCATCTGAAGATGATCGCCGGGGGCGCAGGAGAAGATCCACGGCACGTTGACCAGGTTCGTGGTCTTGTCGGTGCTGATCGGGTTGACGAACGTGAGCCGGGCCTTGGCCACAACCTGCTCGACGAGATGGGCGGACGGTCCGTCCGGGGCGCCGATGAGGGCCCAGACGCCCTGGCGGTAGACCAGATCGGTGACGCCTTTGACCCCCGTGCCCCAGGGGTTCTCCGACCAGGTTGCTGCGAGTCGAAACGGGAGCCCGTTGTAGCCGCCGGCCTGGTTGGCCTCGTCGACGGCCATGGTCGCAGCGCACCACATGCCGCCCGCGGTGGGGTGGTTAGGGTCGGTGGGGCCGAACCAGCCGAGCCGGATTTCCTTCAGGTCGGTCGGTGGGGGTTCGTCGCGGCCGGGGCCGGAATATTCGGCCGGCTGTGAGCGGGCAGTGAAGAAGGGGGCTGCGGCCGGTACGGCCGAGGTGAGAAGTGAGAAGTGAGAAGTGAGAAGTACGAAACTGAAAGTGAGAAGTGAGAAGTGAGAAGTACGAAGTAAGACGGTTCGCAACTCGCCGCTTCTCCGCGTCACCGTGTCCTCGCTGCCGCTCGGCCTCTTCGTCCCTCAGTCCCCGCGTCCCTTCGTCCCTCGTCCACCCCTCTAACTTCGCACTTCTAACTTCTCACTTCCGCCGCCGTGTCACTCGGCGGCGGCCGTTTTTCGGCTTGCGCGGTCGCGGGCGGGGATTTCGCCCTGCGGGATCTTCCAGTCGGCTCGGCTGTGGAACTGGTACTTGCCGTTTTCGACCCTCGCCAGGAACACCTCGCCGAGGTCGTCGAGAACCGCACTCAACGGGATCGCACCGGTCACGCCCTGATGCGGCGCGGGCCGATGGGCAATCACGTCGCGGATCTTGGCCCGGTTCAGCCCTGCGGTCTGGACCGACCAGAGCAGCATGTTCATCCCGTCGTAGCCGTGGGCCGCGTACGTGTCGGGCTCGACGCCGAAACGCTTGCGAAAGGCCTCGCGGAACGCCTCGAGGGCAGGGTCCTTGCGCGTCGGATCCCACGGGTAGCCGCAGATGACGCCTTCGGCGTTGTCGCCGGCGATCTCGAGGAACTCATCCGACACGCACCGGTCGCATGCGAAGAACGGCTGGGTCATGCCCATCTTTCGCATCTGGTTCAGAATCCGTGCGCCATCCTCGGCGTCGCCCCAGTGCACGACGGCCTGGGGGGTGGCGGCCTTGATCCGATCGAGTTGGAGTGAGAAGTCGGACGCGCCGACCTTGTAGGCCATCTCCTGCAGGATCGGATTACCCAGTCGGCGGGCCTGGTCCTTGACTTCCCGCACGCCGAACCGGCCGTAGCGGTTGCTGGCCCGCATGATGCCTACCCGCGTGTACTTCAGCTTGCGCAAGATGTAGTCCACGAGCAGGTAGCCCATCTGCCGGTCGTCGCCGATGCAGCGCGCCACCCACGGGATGTTGGTCTCGATGAACGTCGGGTCGGTGTCGCCGGTGTTCATCATGACGACCTCGGCCTTGAGGGCGACCCGGATGGCGATGTGGCTGTTGGCCCCGTCAATCGTCCCGAGAATGGCCCACACCTTGTCCTTGTAGGCCATGTTGACGATCTCGTTGCCCGACGCACCCCATAGCCCATTGTCGTTCGCAATCACCAACTCGAACGGGATCTTGCGCTTGATGTAGCCGCCCTTGGCGTTGGCCTGCTCGATGGCGAGCCGGCTCCCCCGCAACATCTGCACGCCCAGTGCTTCTTCGTGGCTCTTGCCGCCGGTGGCCACCGATACCGTGGCCATGATCGGGCCGATGAAACCGATCTTCACCGTGTCCACGTGCTCAGGCTCGGGAATCCCCCGGCCCGGCCCGGTGTATTCCAGTTGCTCGAGGAAGTGCTCCTTGAACGGCTTGGTATAGTGACGGCCGAAGGGCTTCACGTCCGTTGCCGAGCGGGCGTAGTTGTGGTCTTTCTGAAGCTGCAGCTTGGGCACTTCGTAGGGCCCGACGTCGATCGCCTTCAGCAGATCCCGGACGGCCGCGTCCCCCGCCGGATCGTTCGCCGCGTCCTGGGCGCTCGCGATCATCGGACCGCATCCGAGCATCAGCGCGGTGAACACTGCAAGTCTGGTTGTGCACGTTGTGGTTCGCATCAGCTCCACCTCCCCTGGCTGGTCACTTGCGGGCGACGGCGGACTCACCGACCCGCAGACCCTTATAGTAACCGTCGCCAATCGCGTGTCCAAGTCCCTTGGATGTTCCGACCCAGGCGTCATCGCCGTCGAAGTCGGCCCACAGCACGTAGTTGTGCGGCAGGTTCGGCATCGTCTCGATCTCGGCAAGAACCTCCGTCCCGCGTTGCACAACGGCTTTGCCCTTGCCCGCCGCGTGGTCGGTCGTGTAGGTCACCCAGGTATCGCTCGGGAAGTCGGCGACCACGCCCAGGCCCTTGTCCGTGCAGTACCAGCATTCGATGGCACTGCGTCCGCGGGCCGCGTTGCCGAAATCACTCGGCAGCCCGGACTCGTGGGCGTAGAAGCCCCGCCAGTGCCGGCCGTCATAGCGACAGGCGCCGAAGTAGGTCGACACCCACAGCGTCTTCTCGATGTAGGTCACACCGGTCGTGATGACGTGGACGATCCCGTCGTCGCGGTAGAGGTCGATCTCCATCTCGCCGTCCGGATCGAGGTAGTCCTTCCACGTGCCTCGGGCCACGTCGTATTCGAGGATGCCGCTGCCCCACACGCTGAGATACACGCGGCCGTCCGCGTAGGAGCAGCCGTAGTTCCAGATCTCCTCCATGGGGGCGTTCTTCTCGGTGTAGATGGTCCAC
>CAYMME010000029.1:0-30077 GCA_964391465.1 uncultured Planctomycetales bacterium | reverse complement strand
GACGCCCACGATCGCCACGACCGCGGACGACGGGTTACCGACCAGGAACACGCGACTGGCGAGATTGCCGTCGATGATCGTGTCCGGCGCACTCGCGCCAACGATCGTCATCTCGCCGGCGAGGTGGATCTCGCCCTGCGTGAGCACATAGGTCCCGGCGGGCATGCTGATTACGTCGGCGTTAGGCGTCGCATTGGCCTCCTCGACGGCCGCCCGCAACGTGCAGTTGCCGCTCCCGTCGTCACAGGAGCCGTCGCCGGGATACGCGTCGCCCGCGTCAGCAGTGCTGTCCACGACAAGCGTGGCTTGTCCGGGATCGAAGCTCTGGTCGTCGCCGATGTCGCACTCGTCCGGAACGCCGTTGTTGTTGCAGTCCGGATCGCAGTCGGCCGTGCAGAAGAACGGCCCGCCGGGCGCGATGCTGTTCTCGTCGATGTCGCATTCGTCCGGAACGCCATTGCCGTTGCAGTCGTTGCTCGTACCGTCGGCGATGTCCGCGTCGTCCGCGATTCCGTTGCCGTTGCAGTCCACCAACGGGGGAGGTGGTGGTGGTGGTGGCGGATCGGGCTCGGGCTCAGGCTCAGGCTCAGGCTCGGGCTCGGGTTCCGGTTCCGGTTCCGGTTCCGGCTCGGGCTGCGGTTCGGGTGGCCCGGAAGAGGGTGCGGGCGGCACGGTCACGACCAGGGTGTCGCCGGCAAACGGCGCATCGAACTCATCCGGAGCCGCTCCCGGCAACTGGGCACCGGATTCCGGGCTCGAGAGCGAGAGATACTCGATACGGACGAAATCGGCCTCATCGTACAGGGTAAGGAACTCGGCCGCCGTAGCGAGCGGAATTTGCACGTAGTGCACGCGCCATCCGATGATCTCGAACCGGATCCTGACAATGACGGGCTCCGCTCGCGGATTCGTGACGTGCACGCGCACGTTCTCGGCAAACGGACTACGCACTTGGCCGTCGGACGTGATGCCGACCGCAGACCCGGCCACGTCCGGCGCTACGGGTATTTCGGATAGGTCCGATATCTCCGTCCCGCACGCCGGCACGAACAGCAACCACGCAATCGTCAACAACGCAGGCCACTGCAACCATCGGCTTCGCATCAGCCATCTCCAGTCTGTTCACACCATCTGGGTGCGTGCGCGGCGTGTCGCACCGCGCATTCGCCCTCCCTGCTCCGGCCAAATCCCACGGGCCGCGCAGTCCCAGGGCGGTTTACCCTGCGACAGTCGCAAGCAGCGTGCCCGACCCGGTCCGAAAACCGAAGCCGCGTGTCCCGATCTTGGTATCCTCTTGAGTGCCAGCGACTTACGGAACTTCCAGTTGCGTCTACGTGAGCGTGTGCCGACACTCCTCCCACTGCGTGCTTGGAGATGTACACCCCATCGACTGCGTCCAGCGGGCGGTAACTTCACCCACAGTCGTCAGCCACGCGGGCACATGACGAGTCCGTTCACCCAAAGGACCCGGCCGGAACCAGGCACCGGCCAAACCCCATCGACTCGGGAGTATAGTGTACCCGATAGGCTCCCTTGGTCTCAAGGAGGCAGGGGTCGAGCACTACGGGATGCGCCACTCGAGGATGCCGGCCGAAAAGCCCTCCTCGAGTTGCACCTCGATTCTCAGGGCCGTGGTCTCGACCGGGTCGAATGTGACGCCATTGAACTCGTTCGGTCGCGTCGTGTACGCGCTTGCGCCGGTCACTGGCCGCCACTGCTGGCCGTCCTTGCAGAGCAATCGCCAGGACTTGGGCAGTCGGCAACCGCCCTGCGGCGTGTCGTCGAACCAGTAGAGCTCGGCCTCCGACACGCGCTGCGGCTTCGCGAAGGTGTACGCCACCCACTCGGTCGTCCCTTTGTGATCCCACCAGGTGAAGCGCGGGATCGAGTGATCGTCCGACGTTGCCGGCTCGAGCCCGTCGTTGAGGGCCGAAGCGCTGTCGTGCCGCCACACGTGCGAAGCGGAAGGTTGGGCGTGGGTGCCCGCCGTCACGGGCTCGGCCAGCAGCACGGTTTCCGGAATCCATGCGACCATCTGCCCGGGGCCACGGTGGTCCCACGCGTAGTAAGGCACGGCCGTGATCTCGACCGGCTTGGCCGCCGGCCGGGTTGAATACAGCGCAGTGCCCGAAGCGTTCGGCTCGGCTGCAAGCCCCTTGCCCTTCAGGACGGTCACGCCGCCGAGCAGATCGGCTCGGTGTTCGGTCGTAAGGTTCGCTTCGGGCGGCAGGGCCACGCTTCGCGGCGGAACGTCGTGGTCGATACCTTCGAGGCAGTAGATCAACGGCCCGCGCTGCAAGGCCACGCGCCCGGCGTTGGCCGTCACCTGGCGCCGCGCCGCGATCCGCTCGACGGGCATGGCCAGTTCCAGCGTGACGACATCGCCCGGCTTCCACGTCCGTGCGATGCGCAAGTAGCCCTTGTCGGTCTTCGTTGCGTCCACCGCGACGGCGTTGACGCGGCACGTGGCCGACCGGCACCAACCGGGGATGCGCAGGTTCACGTTGAACTGCACCGCCTGGGCCGGATTCACGGCGATCTGCACCCGCCCCGACCACGGGTAGTCCGTCTTCTGCACGAGCATCACCTTCGCACCGGCCACCTCCACCTCGGCCTTGTTCGAAACGTAGAGGTTCACCCAAACACCGTCGTTGCTGCGGGCGTAGACGTACCGGCCCAACGATCCCAGCAATCGCACGACGTTGGTCGGGCAGCACGCGCAGCCGTACCACGGTTGGCGATGGTGTTGACCGCGGCTACCCAATGGGTTCACGTAGAAGAACTTCTCGCCGTCGAGGCTGACGCCGGAGAGGAAGCCGTTGTAGAGGGCACGCTCCATCACGTCGGCATACTGTGCGTCGGCCTCGAGTTGCACCATCCGGTGGGCGAACAGGATCAGACCGATGGCCGCGCAGGTCTCCGCATAGGCCGCATCGTTGGGCAACTCGTAGTCCTTGCCGAACGCTTCGCCGCGCCGGGTCGCACCGATCCCGCCGGTGACGTACATCTTCCGGTTCGTTGCACTGTCCCACAGCCGTCGGCAAGCGTCGAGCAGAGCCGCGTCGCCGGTCTCGGCGGCAAGGTCGGCCACACCGCTGCACCAGTACATCGCCCGCACCGCGTGCCCGACGACCTCACTCTGCTCGCGCGCCGGCAGATGGTTCTGGGCGTACGCGAGCTTCTCGTCGCGCTTCCGGCCGCGCTGCTCGACGAAGAACTGGGCCAGCTTCAGGTAGCGCTCGCGGCCGGTCTCATGGTAGAGCTTGATCAGGGCGAGCTCGATCTCCTCGTGCCCCGGGACGCCCTCCATTCTGTCCTCGCCGAATAGCTCGCCGATCCGGTCCGCGAACCGCGTGGCCACGTCGAGCAGTGTGGTCTTGCTCGTGGCCTGGTGGTGGGCCACCGCGGCCTCGAACAAGTGCCCGGCGCAGTACAGCTCGTGTCGGACGCGAAGGTCGGTCCACTTCTTGTCCGGTTCGACCAGCGTGTAGTAGGTGTTGAGGTATCCGTTCGGCTGCTGGGCCGCGGCGATCCACGCAATGACGTCGTCCACCTTCTTTTCGAGGGCCGGGTCGCGCTGTGCGGCCAGAGCGTACGACGCACCCTCGAGGACCTTGTAGACGTCCGAGTCGTTGAAGTAGATGCCCTCGAACTTGCCCTCCATCAGACCGGCCGCCTTGGCGAAGTTGGTGAAACGCCCCGTGCTCTCGCACTGCCGAAAGTTGGCGGGCAGTGTCCGGGTACGGTTCGTCTCGAGTCGCGGCCCCCAGAAGGCGTCGTCGATCCGCACGTGCACGAACTCCACCGGTTCGAGCTTGCGAGTCACAGGCGCCCCCGCGCCGGCGACGAGCACCACGACGGTGAAGAGCTGCACGGTCATTCCAGTCCTCCGCATCCACGTCCATCTCATGTCGCGCGTCGTCAGGCGGGCATCATATCATGCGGTGGTGGGTACGGGACACTTGCGGCGGTACTGACCAAGTTTGCCGGGGCAGTGCGTGCGGTTGCGGTTTGGGGGATGCCGACTACACAGGGCTCCGGCGGCCGCATCACTCGACCACGAGACCGAGGGCGATGTCGATACGGCGGCGCGAGTCGGGCGTGAGGAACCGTTCCTGACAATCGGAGCACAGCCAACGTCGTACGCGGACCCGGACATCCTTGCCGTCGCGCCGGGACAAGCTCAATTGCTCAGTGCCGAGCTTGATGTTCCGCCCGTCACAAAGAGGGCAACGACGATACGTCCGCTCACTCGGATGAGACCGATCTCTTGCCCGAGACGAGGATGTAGAAGTCCGACTCATGCTCGCGAATCCTGCGAATCATACCCTTCGAGTATATCGGCACGCCTTCGAAATTGAAACTGTCAATGATGTAGAGCCGCTCCTGTTGGCCCTTTCGCCACGGACTCGTGCTGTTCTTGACGCGCAGGAATTGGGCGGTGAGGATCGACTCGACCACGTCGTCGCGCGTCAACCCGCCGGCAGCGCACTCGGTGTCCGCCTTGAGGGTGAACTCGTAGTGCCCCGCGGCCACCAGGCGCTTGATCTTGACCAGGCGATGATCCACACGGCAAGCCCACTGCCGCAGGCTTCAGCTGACAACTGCGGGGCATGCCGGGACAGACGCAGACGCTCGGTACCGAGAACGCGCAGGCCAAAATGCCTCACGGACAAGTGCAGCCCGGGCGCGCCGGTAGCGTCCGTTCAGACCACGGACCGGTTCCGTCGGGCAGGTAGCCTTCGCCCGAGGAGCCCTGCCAGATCTGGCCGAACGTGGTGACATCGTTGAGGTTCGCCTGGCCATCGTCGTTGAGGTCGACGAGTTCCGCGGTCTGTGGGCCGTCGAACTCGGTGCCGAACTCGGTTGCGTCGTTGATGTTGATCTCGCCGTCACGGTTCACGTCGCCGGGAAGGTGTGCCACCTGCACGCACAACACGCCCCACGCCCCCGCGGCGTTCTCGACGGTGAGCGTGACCGCGGTCCATTCCCCAACCTCGATCGCCCCGTCGAGCTGCAACATGTGAAGCCCCGTGTCGCCGATGGGTTCCAGGCTCGTCACCGCCGGCGTCGAGCCGCCGGTCGAGGTTGTGCACGCATCCACGAGTGTCACGACCTCGGACACCAGGAGAACCACCGCGTCGAGTCCCATCCTCTTCGACTTGGGCGAGATGAAGGCGGTCGGATCCCCGAGCGCGCCGAGGCCTCCGGCGACGCTCAGCAGTTTCGGCACGTCGGCTTCCGGCAGGGTCGTTGTCCAGGTCGTGCCCTCACCGAAGTACCGTTCGATGGGTACCCAGTTGAATCCCAGGTACGGATCGGGCTGCCCTTGGGACACGGGCTCAGCCAAGTGGGCGGCCAGGGTTTCGTAGAACGTCATTTCGGTGGGGTTGAGCAGCCGGCCGTGGCTCTCGGCTACGAAGGCGATGGCGAAATCGCGCTGGGCCTGGGCCGGAGTCGGCGTTCGGATCCCGTGCACGGCTTGGATCTCCGAGATCGACACGCTGAACTGCGGTGCCACCGTCGTATCGCAATCGAACGGCAAGTCGAGGGTTTCGTTGACGCGCACGAGAGGCACCGCGCTGGCCTCGATGAGACCCATCAGGTATCGGTCGAGCGGAGGCGCGTGCTCCGCACCGTTTCGGCCGTGATCGCAATCCAGCGTGAAGGTTCCGTCGCCGTTGTCCGACCACAGGAACCCACCCACGAGACTTGCTGCGCTGCTCCGTTGGCCGTAGTGCCCGGTTCCGTCGGTCACCCCCAGACTTGGATCGAGGTATGCCGCCCACTGGTGGGTGAGCTCGTGCGCTACGTTGTTGCTGACCAATCCCCGGCGGTACGCATCGAGCACGTTGACGCTCAGCAACGCACCGTCGCTTCCGTACGATGCGCTGTCATCCAACGGATCGCTTCCGGCTCCGGCGTGCTTGTGCTGCACCGCAACGTGCACTCCCGCATTGTAGTTGTTGACGGAGGTACGGGGCAGTTGCTCGATCTTGGCCGTCGAGAGCAGGACGAAGAAATCGAACCCGTCCGGCATCACAGTGTAAACAGCGTTCGTGAGATCGCGCACGTCGCCGCCGGCACCGCGCAGCAGGCACTGCGTCGTACGGTTGTCGGTGCGAATGTTGATCAGATGCGGGGATGCGACGATGTCCGCCGCAAGCGTCGTGCGCGGCGTTTCGGGAACGTCGGTCCGCACCAGCCCGATTTGCGGGCTCAGCAGAAACGTCGTCAGGGTGTGGTCGGCCTCTTCGACGGTGACCGTACCCACGGTCTGCACGTCGAGGCCGGCGGGGCTGGCCGGATCGCCAAGGTAGAAATCGGGCATCGATGACGCGGTGTCGAAACGGAACGGTCCGGCGGTGTAGACCGAATCCCCGGCCACGCGATCTTCACCGAGGCCGTCGTCCCGCAGAGCGAACGGCGGCGGCTCGGGCGATACGAGCAGCGCCGTGATCCCGTCGATCGTCACGCCGGCAACCGACCCGTTGACGTTTACCTCGAGTCGAAACGCCTCCACGCCATCGTCACGAATGACGCCCGGAACGCATTCCCAGCCGCGTGTGCCGAGAGGCAGATCCCCGGGGGCGGATTCAACGGCGAGACTCAGCGCGGCAGACTCCAGGCCGAGATTCGCAGCGAGCGCGTGCTGACCGGGCGGTGCACACGTGATTGGAATCCCGTCGGGATCGACGCCGACAACCCGTGGATCGGGCTCGCGGCCGGCCGGGGCCGTCCAAATCAGCGGCTGCGTCGGGTTTTCCGTGGATAATGTTCCGTCGTTGGTGGCGGCGCAGGGTAGGAGGATCCACGCCACTACGAAACCTGTCGGCATGAACGCACACTCCGGTATCGTGCTGCGCGTGACCCCTCTCCCGCACGTTCCGCAGTGCGTGTGCTAATGGTTACATACGATACGGTGAGGCGACGCGCCGGATGAAGGACACGAAAAGCGCGGCCGATCCGAGCGTCCTTGGTGTGTCCGTAGCGTTTTCGTCGCGCAGCGGTGGGGTTAACCCACGGTGTTGCCTTGTGGCGGCGACACTGGAATCGGTTCTACGCGGCGCTCGCGAAAGACGGGAACATGCTCGAACCCGGCGTCCTGCAAGAGGGCAGCGGCTTCAGGGAGACCGGCTCCGATATCGACGGCGCGGTGGGCGTCGCTGCCCAATGTCATGGCCGTGCCGCCCAATTCGGCAAAACGTCGCACGACCCAATCGGCGGGCATCGGCTCGGGCAGACCTTGACGCCAGGTCGAGGTGTTGATCTCCGGGATCAGATCCGCGGCCAGGCAGGTGCGCAGGATCTCGTCGATCAGGTCCGCATGCGAAGCCACGTCGTAGTTCGAGAAGTACCGTTGCGTGTAACGCTTGACCAAGTCGAGATGGCCGAGGATGTCGAACGGCTTCTCGCCCCGCCGCTCGAGCTGTTCGCAGAACCGCGCGGCCTCCAGCGTCGTCTCGAAGAACGTGCGGGTCACTTCGGCACTTCCAAACTCGCCCCACTGCTCGCGCTCGTGCAGGGCCCGTCCGCCGAAGTAATGCACCGAAAGCACGACCATGTCGAAGGCGTGCCGGGCCAAGTAGTCGCGAATGAAGTCCATGTGCGCCGGCTGGTAGCAGATCTCGACGCCCAGACCGACGAACAACCGGTCGCCATATGCCTCGCGCAGACGGTCGACGGTGTCGCGGATGGCCGCGTAGTCGAATGTGCACGTGTCCCACTCGTTCGGATGGCAGTCGAAGTGCTCGGTGAACGTGACGCCGCCGAGCCCCTTCTCGATCGCCGCGCGGCAGTTGTCTTCCGGGTCGGCTCGGCAGTCCGATGAGTGCCAGGAATGAATGTGCTGGTCGTACAGAATCATGCGCGGGTTCACCCCTCCTATCGAATCTGCTCGGCATAGCGCCCAAGCTCGCGCCGGAACGGTCGCAGCTTGATCTCGAAGGTTTCCTCGATCGGGGCAGTCTCGCACACGCTGTCCTCCTGGGACATCAACACCTGCCCGAGATTGAATTTGTACGGTACGATCGCCGAGGGCATGATCGGCATGACGACGCGCGCCAGCAGTCTGGCCACCGGTACCGGCACAGAGCACTTCGTACGCCTCCTGCCGATGATCGCCTCGGCGCACGTGTCGTAGAGTTCCTTCCAGGTGTACCGCTCGGGCCCGCCGAGGTCGTAGGCCTTCCCGAACGTTTCCGGGCGGTCGAGGGCTCCGACGAAGCAGGAGGCCACGTCCTTGACGTGCACGGGTTGGATCCGGCTCTCCCCGCGGCCGAAGTACGGCATGACCGGCTGCCGAATGCGGGAGGTGGCGAAGAACTTCATCATCTGCATGAACTCACCGTCGGGCCCGTGGATCACCGACGGACGGAAGATCGTCCAGTCGAGCCCGGAGGCCCGCACCGCCTCTTCGGCGAGCCATTTGGTCCGGTGATACGTGCTGACCTCGTCGTCCCCGGACCGGGCGCCCAGGGCCGACATGTGCACGTATCGCTTCACGCCCGCATCGACGCACGCCCGAACCACGCGGTCGGTCGCGTCGACGTGCACGCGGCTGAACGTCTGGCCCCGCAGCCGGGACTCCTCGATGATGCCGACCAGGTGAATCACCGCGTCGGCGTTTTCGAGGCACCGGGCCAGCACCCGTTCGTCGAAGATCGTGCCCTCGACGGGCACGACCGCCTCCGGAGCCAAACCGGCAGTCTTCCGTGTCAGCCTCTGCGCGTCGCGCACCGGGCACACGGCGACGCGCCCGCGCGACGCGAGCTCTCGGACGACGTGGCCGCCGACGAACCCGCTCGCCCCGGTCACGACCACTACGCTCCCGTCACTATCACCGGCCATCCACCTGAGACTCCCGTGGGCAAGGTCCCGAAACATCAGGCGGGCATGATAACCGTCTTGCGGGGACAGTAAAACGGACACGAGGCGCGGATTGCGGACCTCGATCGTCAAGTGACACGTCCGTCAGTTCGATAGAGGAATAGCAGAGCTATGTGGCCGTTACCGGACGCCGCCGGGGCCGGCGATCGCACGGAGCGTGAGATGTCACAGGCAACGATGGAACACGAGCAGATCGCCGATGACGCGCGTGAGCTCCGTACGCTCACGCAGCGGGCCGTTCTCGTCGGCAACGCGGACACGTTCGAAACGCTCGAAGCGCGATTCAGTCAGTTCGACAAGGTGCTCCGCACGGCGCTGCAGACCTGGTCGATCAGCGACGTGGAGCGCATCGCCGCCAAGCTCGAAGACGGCGGGTCTCTCACAGACGCTGAACTGGCTCTGCTGCGCGAAGTGATCGCCGGCGACGGGGTTCACTTCATGGCAGTGCAGAACCAGATCGAGGAGTGGCTCGGCGAACTGAGCCGTCTGTCCGACGAACTGCACCAGCAGGCGGACACGGTGAATCCCGACTCGATTCCGCAACTCCGAAGCATGGTTCAGAACGCGATCCGGCTGCTCCCCCATCTGCGACACTACGCGGCCGAGCGCGAGCGACTCGAGCGGTTCGACAACGCCGTGAACGACCTCTCCACCACCGCCCGACGCGTGCTCGCCGAAAGCCTCCGCGTTCGCCTCGAACACCCCGAGCTCTAGGGGAAGAAGAACCTCTCCGCCGTCTTCCGCAGGATCTGTTCCCTCTCGCTGGTGGTAAGGAACTCGCAACGATCGCGGATCAAAGCCACCGAGGCTTCGTACGTGCCGTTGACCACCTGGAACGGGCAGTCGGTTTCCCACATGCATCGCCCGGGGCCGTAGGCCTCGACCACTCGGCGGATCAACGGGAGCAGATCGTCGTAGGGTGCCTTCCTCTTACCCAAAGCGTAGAACGCACCGACCTTGAGCATCACGCGCTTGTGGCGACTCAGGCCGCACAGGGTGTCCACCTCGGCCTGATCGATCTTTCCGCCGACGCCGATGCGGCAGATGTGGTCGATGATCACCGGGGTGTCGGGGTACCGGGTGCACATACGGTCGAGATCGGGCAGTGCGTCGGGGTCGATGAGGCAGCTCAGGGCCTGATTGTACTTCGCCCCGGCCTTGAACATCGCGTCGTATCCGTCGGCCTGCAGCCAGTCGGCCGGCTTGCGCTTCGCCAGGCCCGGATAGATCCGAAACGCCCGCACCCCCCGAGTCCCCAGCCGCCGCATCTGATCGGCTACGTCGGGGGCAGCCACGTCAACGATCGCCGTGCCCGCGAAGCGACCCTTGTGCCGGGCCATCATATCGAGCATGTAGCGGTTGTCGAACCGGTAGTAGCTCATCTGAATCAGGTTGACGCGGGCAACGCCACACCGATCGCAATGGGCGAACAGCTCCTCGGGCGTGAACGTCGGCGGCTTCATGCTCTTCTTCGTGAACCCCTTCGCGAGCGGATAGGCCTCGAGGTCGGCGGTCCACACGTGAACGTGGGCATCAATCCAGCCGGGTGATTTGCCGCCACCACCTGTCTCCGTCTTCTGCATCGTCGTGCAACCGGCCGCCCCGGCCAGCCCCACCGCTGCCGTCTTCATCGCCCGCCGTCGTGATATCTTCCGCGGCATGAGTCAACCTCCGATCTACTCGACCCCCGTCCCAAGAGTGCGCAACCCACTACGCGATGGGTGAATCCTACTCGGTGCCGGGCGCAGGGGACAGTGGACTACGCCCCGTCGGGCTCCGTACATCGTGCCTCCCATGCCTCGCGCACGAGATGCAGAGCCGCCGCGGGCAGATCGGAGAACGGGTCGAAATGCAGGTCGGGATTCAGCCGGAAGAGGACGATCAGCGCAGCGCGATCGCGGAGCTTCTTGTCCGGCTCGCGGCGCGGCGAGATTGCGGAGAGAGCCTTGGTCCGGATCATCGTGTCCACGGTTGCGACGTCGAGCGATACGCCTTGGACATTGGCGCGGTGGCTCAGCAGCGGGGTCTGGAGTTGGATCACGTGAAGCTCGGTTCTGTCGGGTACGTGAAAGAGACGGACGAAGTCCTCGGTGATGATGGCCCGCTTCTGCCGCTCACGCACGCGCCCCTGTCGATCGGTCCAACGCTCGAGGCCGCCGGACGCGGAGAACCCGAAGGTCGACAACTCCTCCTCTCGCTCGCAAAGATCGACGAGTGCGGCCAGGCTTGCATTCGTGGCAAAGTCGGTGTCTGACGTGTTGGGTGGGCTCGGATCGTACGCGAACATCGCCACCCCACCCACGAGCGCGTGCTCGATGCCGACGGCAGACAAGAGTCTGTCGCCGTCTCGCAACGTCGCGGGCAGGTCGACCGCGTTGGATCCGCGATGCATACTCATGGACACGTCCAGCGCCGCGTCTATCACGGTTGCGATTGTCGTCATCGTCGCACGTGGATCAAGTTGTCGATCTTTCCGTATCCGCTCAGAACCCACACGGCTTCGATGCAGGCTTCCCGTCGGCAGTTCCGCTGCTACGGGTTCGGCAGGGCCTCGCGGGCCACGTCACCAAGCCCATGAAAACGTAGCACGATTGACAATCCTTGTCACTGCGGAAGCACCATCCAAGCCGCGCGGTGCGGGCCGAAGATTCCGGCGGTGTGCACCTGGGGGGCGAGAGCGCCGCCGATCACGGCAAGGAGCGGAAGAAGCGATGCCACCTTGGCAGGTACCGGTTGTTGCTGTCGAGCGAGAGGATTACCTGGCCGGATCGACCCAGGATCTGATCCTGTTCGACGAAACCGAAGAACCGCGAGTCCCCGCTGACGTCGCGGTTGTCGCCCAGCATGAAGTAGTGGTCCGATGGAACGGTGGTGGGCCCGAACGAACGCATGGCCGGCACGTTCGGCGTGGCCATCACGGGATGCGCTCGTTCGTCAATCGTCTCGGCGGCGAACCGATGGGACGGTCGTACGGCGGCCGCGATCTGGCTGACGGTCTCAGCGTCGAGCGGGGCATAGGTGGCCGGCTCGCCGTTGATCGTAAGCCGGTTGTCGCGCATCGCAACCGTGTCGCCGGGCAGGCCGACAACACGTTTGACCAGCCGCGTGCCGTCCTGGGGCGAGAAGAAGACGACTATGTCACCGCGCTGCGGCTCGGCCCATCGCGTCAGCCAATGCGTGGTCAGCGGCAGACGCAGCCCGTAGGCGAGCTTGTTGACGAAGATGCGGTCGCCTTCCAGGATCGTCGGTTTCATCGAGCCCGTGGGCACCGGGTTCCAGTCGGCCACCGCCGAGCGGACCGTCACCCCGATCACCAACACGACCAACAGCGGCTTGGCCCAGTCGCGCCATACCGCACGGCAACGCTTCTTCCAGTTCGCCTTCATCTCGACCTCGTGTGTACTGGTTCCAGACTGTGCTACTCCCACATCCTACGACGCTCGAGACCGTGCGGTTCTGTCAAAAAGGGCGGCCGGCCGCCTCTTGTGGAGGCGGCCGGCCTAGGGGCAGGTTTGGATCGTCTGATTTCAGAGAAGGCACCGGCCCGCCTTCGGCGGCTCTGGCGCTTCTCTGGAGAGAAAGCGGAACACCGATTGCCCAACTCGTGAGCCGGTGCGTCTCGGCGACCCGCACCGTGCTCTTCCGCGCCGCGACGGTTCGAGTCCGCCACAACTGCAACCCACTGCCGGTAGCCTAGCACCAAGGACTGCGATTGGAATCGGGTGGATTACCTAATTATGGGACGCATCGGCATGTCGCAGCGAACCGTCCGTCGGCTCAGACGAACTTGACTAGCTGGCGAGAGCGGGACGCCTCCGGCCCGGGCGTCCCGCGTTGCGTGAGAACAGCCACCGCCCCTCACCGCGGAAGTAGATCCCACCGTAGACTCGCGGGTTGGCGGAAACGGCCTGCTTCGAGATACCGAGTCGGCGCGCGAGGGCGGCGCCCCCCACGCCTTCCCGCCAGCGGCGACACACCTGGGGAGCATCCATCTCGGCGTCGGCGATGGTCACGGTGACCGTGGTGTCTCCGACCACAACGCGTAGTGCGGCGCGTCGGGCCGGGATGGTGAGCACTGGGTTCAAGTCTTCGCCGCCCGGGTCGGTGCCGTTCGCCGGCGCCCGATGGCGCCTTCGGGCGTCGGACCAGTGTCCCCACGCCGCCACCGCGATACGCTTGGCGTCGATGTCGAACGGCTTGACCGCGGGATCCACACATCTGACGCATTGCCGCCACAGGAACATTGCGCCCAGTTGCATGAGATCGTCGCGATCCGTCGACTGGACGCTCCGGTGGTGGCAGCGGAACTTCAGGAGCCGATGGACCCTCGCCCACTTGATCGTGAACAGCTCGTGAGCGTCCGTGGGGCGTTCGGCGAGATGCGCCTCCATGGCCAACGACCTTTTTTATCCGGAAGGAAGTAAACGACGGCCCTCGGGGCCGCTCGGTCGGGGGTCCTTAAACGCGGCCACCGAGGCGCCGTCGTCGTTCCGTCCTAAATGTGTGACACGACCCTGGGCCAGATCCGGCCGGAGGAGTCGTGAAGTGTCACTACCCTTCGGGCCCGGGCTCGAACGTGGCACCGACGCGATACATGCCCTCCTGCTCGCATGTGACGCGAATGACGGCGCAAGACCAGACCTGCCGCGGAATCCCGAGGTGACTGAACTCGATTACCAGGGCGTCAGACGGCTCGAGAGGCTCACAGGTCGTGAACCCGATCCCCTTGAAGCCGAGATCCTCAATGTCTACGTAGAACGAGTCGCGGTCGTCGCCCACGACGTGGGCTCGAGCACGACAACCTCTGAGGGGGAACCGAACGCGCTCGCCGACCCACGGGTCGGGGCGGTCGCCGAAGATCGTAATGATCTCGGCCAAGGTGAGAGGCGAAATCACGAACTGCGTCGGTGCTTCCATGGGTAGACTCACCACGGGTCTCCCGGATACCTGCCCGCTCGGCGCAAGACCGGCAGCCACTGTGCACGGCCGGCAACCGACCGCCGACAACCATGATTATCGATTCCTCATGTGGAACCGGGTATCAGGTAAACGCCTGAACCTCGTTCGGATCGTCGCCCGATCGGTGGGTGTCGTGGAGGACGCGGGCCGGCCTGTGGGCGGCCGCTCGGTCCGCGGTTTGCGGCGCCGTGCCTGGGATCCCGCGCGGCGAGGGTTCAGCGTTTCGACGGTGTGGCGTGCGGCATGGTTCTTGCTCCGAGGTCGGCCCGCCACGACTGGAGGGCGGCGCGGAGCGCGCCGGCCTTCGGCAACATCGAGGCGGCCAGATTCCGCGTCTCGCCGATGTCGTCCGCAAGGTTGTAGAGCTCGACGGCCCCGGTGGTGAAGTCCTCAATCAGCTTCCAGTCGCCCCGGCGGATGGCGCCGGCCGAGCGGCCCCCGAGGTTATGCGGCTTCGGCAGCGGGTAGTGCCAGTAGAGCGTGTCGCGCTCGAGACCGGCCGCAGCGTCTCTCCACAGCGGCAGGATCGACGTGCCGTCGAGATGCTGCCGAGGATCGGGCGGGATGCCGGCAGCGTCGAGGAACGTCGGGTAGTAGTCGACGCTGGCGATTGGTGTTTCGCACACGGTGTTCGATCCAGTCACGAGCGGCCAACGCACGATCAACGGCTCTCGGATGCCTCCTTCGTACAGCGTCGACTTGCCGGCCCGCAAGGGCGCGCTGGTGGTCACCCTACTCTCGCCGCCGTTGTCCGAGGTGAAAACCACGATCGTGTTGTTCACGAGGCCTAGCGAGTCAAGCTGCTTCGTGATCAGCCCCACACCCGCGTCGATGCTCTCGAGCTGCGCGGCGAGATGAACGTTATTGCGCCGGGCCGCGTTGCCGGTTCCGGCTCCGGGTTTCCGCTTGTACTTGGCGACGAGGTCCGGCTTGCCCACCAAACGCGTGTGGACCGCATAGTGGCTGAGGAGAAGGAAGAACGGCCGATCGCGGTGACGCTTGATGAACTCGAGGGCTTCGAGGTTGCAGCGATCAACCAGGTACTCCCGTCCGGGCAGTCGCTGCTTGATCTCGCGATTGAAGTGATAGGGGAAGAAGTAGCTGCCGCCGGCGATGCCGCGGTTCTCCGAAACGAGCACCTCGTCGAACCCGTGGTCGGTCGGCGGCACCTCCTTCGCGCCGTGATTGACGTAGCCGGTCAGGTGCCATTTGCCGACCAGGCCGGTGGCGTAGCCGCGGCGCTGTAGCATCTCGGCGAGGGTGACATGATCGGGGGAAAGGTGCTTGGGATCGTTCGGCCGAAGGTAGTCGGTGATGCCCACGCGAGCCGGCCACTGACCGGTGATCAGGCTCACCCGGTACGGCGAGCACACCGGTGCGGCTGCGTAGGCCTGGGTGAAGCGCATGCCCTGCCGGGCCAGCCGGTCCAGGTTGGGCGTCTCGTTGAACGTGTTCCCGTAGCACCCCAACTCGGACCAACCCAGGTCGTCGGCCAGGATGAAGACGATGCTAGGCGGGCGATCAGCCGGCGCGGTCTGGGCAGCATGTGTGCCCGCTCCGCACGCGACGGCGGCGAGCACGAACAAGTAGGCCCCGCAGTAGTCTCTTTTCATTTCTCATCCACGAACTGGAAGGCGTAGAGCTTGGCGGATCGCATGAAGATCTTCAGGCGTACGGGACGATCGGACAGTGCGGACACGTCCGACTTCCCTTTCCATCTCACGATGTAAGCCACCTCGTTGAACAGGATCCGGTCGCAGTCGTCCAACGTGAACCCGGGGATGGGTTGGCCCCGTTCATCCTGCATTTCGGCCCGGGCCTCGCCCAACGCGGCCACGTCGATGTTCAGCGTGAGCCGATCTCCTCGGAAGACCATCGGCGGCGTGACCAACCATCCGCCCGCGTATGGTGCGTCGGCGGACACGAACCCGTCAAGCCGTTGAATGGCCACGCCGTAGTGCTGCCGGCCCCAGTTGGCCTTGTCTTGACGCTCTTGCGGGCTCAGCCGCCTGAAACCGCCGTGGCTCCAGGGCCATGCCGAGTAGTAGTGATACAGGTAGTTCCCCTTGCGAATGTGGAACCCGGTGGCGGCGACGATTCCACCATCCGGCTCGCCGGGAAACCCGCGGGAGATGTAGGGCTTGCGGTCGTAGCGCATCCAGTGGATCCCGTCGCGGCTGGCCGCGAACTGCACGTCGTTGACGCCGTCATTCCCCACGTCGGTCTCGCCCTTGCGGAAATGCTGGTAAGTAAACGGGAACATGAAGTAGGCGTCGGCGGCGTAAGGGTACGGATAGACGTTGTGGTGATAGATGTCCGAGCCGGGTGGATCGATCTCGTCGGCGGTCAGCACGGTTCGGATCTGGTCAACAGGCCACGGCTTGGTGATGTCGTCCGTCTCGACGCGACCCAAAGCCCGGCCGGGCCGCATGGTCTTCGGTGCCAGCACCGGCGGGTTGCTCGCGATGGGCGAGACGAAGGGATACGTAGGTGCGTTCTCTTTCGCGAGCATCACGCGCAGGTAGACCACGTACCTGTTCAGCCGCGTGTCCCACCACGCCTGCTTCTGCGTGTCCGGGCCCGGAGGCAGGCAACCCGTGTCGGGCAGCTTCCAGTGGATTCCGTCGGGCGATACGCCTACCTGAGTGCCGGGCGTGCCGCGCTTGTAACCGTAGATGGTCTTGTACCGTTCCTCCGGGGCCCCGTGCGGGTCAACGAAGACGTAGGCCAGCTTCTTGTTCTCCAGCAGAATGTTGTTGTCCTTGGAGCCCTGGTATTCCACGAGGCCGACGTTGGGCTTCTCCCAGTTCAGCCCATCTTGACTGACGGCGTAGCAGAGGCGCGACTTGCTGCCCCTGGACCATTGGTCGGCGTCGTACGCCTGGTACCACATCTTGTACACGCCCTCGTCCTCGGCCACGCTGAAGTAGGTCAGCCGGAACGCATCCCAAGGCTTGTCGCTGTGCAAGATCGCCCCCGGCCGTTTGATGGGCGGGTTCACGACCAACGTGACGTTCTCCTTCGTCTCGATGAAACAATGGTCGATGAACAGTTGCTTGTCGCCGCCCACGTGCCGGGGTGACTTGCCCTCTCCTTGTGCTGCAAGAGCTGCCGGCGAGCCCGGTGCGACCGTTGACATTGCCGTCCAAGATGCCATCGCGACTAGAAGTGTTCGCCCGATGTGTCGTCGTGTGATATACATGGTTGCCGCATTCCTTTCCAGGGTCCAAAACGAAAGTCTAGTGACCAGAGCAGGTCCGGCAAGGAGCACGGTTGCCACTCGGTGGGCGCATGGGGTATACGGGCTTGGGTGGGTGACTGGGTTGGCACGTCCGTTGGCCCGTCCCCCACCCTTCGCAGAACAGCCGCGAAGGATGGGGCACCCACGCCAGCGATGCCCCGAGCACATGAGCGAAGACAGAGTGTCCAACGACGAATGGTTTCGCGGGCGGGTGGCCCTGGTGACCGGCGCGGGGAGCGGCATCGGTTGCGAGACCGCGTTGGCACTGGGAACGGCCGGGGCCGTCGTCGGCGTGCACTCCCGCCGCAGCCGGGCGGGGGCCGAGGCGTTGCGGGAGCCTATCGAGTCGGCCGGCGGTCGGGCTGTTCTTCTCCAGGCGGATCTGTGCGAAGCCCACGACATCGAGCGCATGTTCGCGGAGTTCGATGTCGCGTCGGGCGGTCGGCTGGACATGCTGGTGAACAACGCGGGCGAGTGGATGGACAAGCGGCCGGTCCTGGAATGCACGGACGATCAGTGGGACCGGATGTTCGCCGTGAACGCCCGGAGCGTCTTTCTGTGTTGCCGACAGGCGGCGCGCCGGATGGTCGAGCAGGGTGAAGGGGCGATCGTCAACATCGGCTCGGTTGCGGGCCATACGGGCGGCGGCGGTGGGACGGTTCCGTACGCGGCGGCCAAGGCGGCCGTGCATACGTTCACGCGCGGGTTGGCGCGGGAGCTGGGACCACACGGAATTCGCGTCAACGGCGTCGCGCCGGGCATGGCGGACACGGCGATGCTGGATGGGCGTGTGACGCCGGAAGCCCGCAGCGCGTTGCTGGCCGCGACGCCGTTGGGGCGAATGGCCGAGCCGCGCGAGGTGGCGTCGATCGTGACGATGCTGCTGTCGCCTGCGGCGTCGTTCGTGACCGGGGAGATTGTCGAGGTCAACGGCGGGTTGGCGATGCGGTAGTGTAGTGCCTCATCAGGCCGACTGGATTCTCTCCGAACCATCCCGATGTACGTCGGGATGAGGAAGCGGCAATGCTTCGCCCTGCCGCGGCCGCTTCCTAACGGGCGCGGTTCGGATCAGACAAGGCTCGACGACTCTGAGACACTACACTAAGGTCCACCATGCGGATCAGTTGGTCAGGAGTGCGCGGATGTCCATTGTGAAAGCACACCACCACGGGTTCACCGTGTCCGACCTCGATCGCTCGATCGCGTTCTATCGCGACCTGCTGGGCCTGGCGGTGGTACGCGTTTCGGAGCGTTCGAACTTGCCCGCCTACGACACGATCCTGGGCTACCCGGACGTGAAGCTGCGGATCGCGATCCTGAGCCATCCGGTGAACGAGTTCATCCTGGAACTGGTGCAGTACATCAATCCGCCCGGGCGGACGCGGGACATCGAGAACCGCTGGGTCGGTGCCTCGCACGTCGCCTGCGAGGTGAGTGATGTCGACGCGATGTACCGGAAGCTGAAGGAGGCCGGCCACGGAGCGATCAATCCGCCTGCGGACGTGGTTCGCGACGGCAAGTGTGTTGCCCGGGCGATGTATGCCCTCGACCCGGACGGAATCAGTATCGAGCTGTTCCAGGAATTCGAGGACGTGGTGAAGCGATGAGCGCGCAGGAACCGGGACTGGCGTTGGTGACGGGGGCCGGTCAGGGGATCGGCGAGGCCGCGGTCCGCCGGTTCGTGCGCGACGGGATGCGGGTGATCGCCCTGGATCGATCGGAGCAGGGCGTGGCGGCGCTGGCCGAGGCGCTGCCCGGCCAGGTCGTGAGTCCCTGCCGGTTCGACCTCACGGAGACCGCGGAGATCCCGGCGCTGATCGACCGCCTGGCGCGGGAGCACGGGCCGATCACGGTTCTGGTCAACAACGCCGGCGTCTGGCCCGGTGCGCCGATCACCGAGATGCCGGACGAAACCTGGCAGATCAACTTCGCGGTCAACGTCACCGCCCCGTTCGCGCTGATCCGGGCCGTCGCGCCGATCATGGCCGAGGCCGGAGGCGGTGCCGTCGTGAACGTCTCGAGCCGCAACGCGTACCGCTCGAGCACGAATAACGCCGCCTACGACGCGTCCAAGGCGGCGGTTGTAGCCCTTACTCGGACCGCAGCGGGCGAGTTGGCCCGGCAGAACATTCGCGTCAACGCCGTCTGCCCGGGCGTCATTGCGACGCCGGCCGACGCGGGCATCGAGGAGCCGCTGTTCCGGGCCGCCTACACGCGGCAGATTCCCATGGATCGCTACGGCCGGGCGGACGAGATCGCCGGTGTGATCGCGTTCCTGGTTTCCGAGGACGCCTCGTACGTGACCGGTCAGGCGATCATCGTCGACGGCGGCCAGATCGCCTGCCAGGACAACCAGCGGTTCATGGAGATCCCCGGGCTGAAGGGCGACGGGCGGTAGGTTCGTGTCGCCGGTGACGGCATACAGGAGAATCCCGCATGCGCCGGAAACCCTCGGGCAACATTCGCGTCGGCCTGATGCGGTGCGACACGCACGGCATGTGGTTCGGCCCGCAAATGCAGGACCACGATCCGGTGCTGTTCGAGCGAGCGATGGGAGGCCGCGACGACGCGAAGCCGAAGTACTCGTGGATGACGCGCGGCTGTCATTTTTTCTTCTACACTCACTACAGCAACCCCAAGCGAATGACCGCACCGCGAGTGGACGGCTTCGAACTCGTGAAGCTGTGGGACGAGGACCGCGACGCGGCCGAACTCGCCGCGCGCGTGTTCCATGGCAAGCCCAAGGTCTGCGCCACGTTCGAGGAAGTGAGCGACGACGTGGATCTCGTCTTCATCGCCGACTGCAACGGCGACGGCAGCGATCACCTGAAGCTGGCCACGCCCGGGCTGACGAAGGGCGTGCCCACGTTCATCGACAAGCCGTTCGCCCACTGCTACGGGGACGTCAAGGCCATCCGCGATCTGGCCCGCAAGCACGACACGCCGGTGATGTCCCTATCGATGCTTCAGACGAACCCGTCCACGGCGCAGTTCGCCCGGCGGCTGGACGAGGTCGGCGAGGTCAGCTTCGGGAACGTAACCGGCTACTCGACCGACCCCGCGGCCCTGATTCACGCGATCAGCATCGTGCACCACGTGTTCGGCACGGGCATCGAGACGGTGCGATGTGTCAAGGCCCCGCGGCACACTGCGATTCATCTCGACTACGGCGAGCGCAAGGACCGGCCTGCCCACGGGGTGGTGATCAACTGCGGCGTCGCCCGGTTTCGGTTCACGGACATGTTCGTCTGCGCCTACGGCCCCGACGGCGCGATCATCGGCAAGGCCATGGACGACTTCAATGTGTCGGAAGGGTCGGCCGTGATCCTGGAATACGTCAAGGAGATGGTGTGGACGGGAAAACCCCACCCGCTGGGCGACGAGATGGCGACCGCGATAGCGGTGATGGATGCGATCCGGGCCGCCGAGGAACACGCCGGATTCATCCGTGTCTCGGACATCGAGCAGCCGGGCGGACGCGGGTAGGCGCCGCCATGCGGCCATCGAGCACAGCTCAGGGGTCGGGAGTCACGAACGGCTCACCGTCGAGCCACTGCCGCACGGCGTCCGCTTGGTCGAGGGCAAGCTTCAACGCGGCGATGAAATCCACTCGGTCGTGTTGCAGGCCGGCGCGACCCAACCCCCGGTAGAGTCCTTGTCGAACCTTCGTCGCGCCTTCCAGCATCGGCAGAGATACTTGCGTCTCGACATTGCGCTCAGGGTGGTGGAAGTCCTCTTCGCACTTGTCCACATCGAGGCTGTTCCAGCCCCGGCACGCAAGCGGGCGCACCTCGTACACCGAACAACAGTCGTCGACGAGCAGCGGGCACGGACGGCGTATCGCGTACAGTTCCTCGCGGGACGCCTCGTGCATCCACTCCATGTCGGAGTTGATCCGCTGGCGCAGCGCTTTCACTTCCCCCGGTCTTGCGTTGCGTTTCAGGTACTCTGCGATGGCAACGACTTCGGGAATCGCAACCGCGATGTTCACGAGATGGCAGCAGAAAGAGCAGCCCTTCGCACATGCCGGCTTGGGAATTGCGCACGCGTCGGCCCCGGCCACCCGCGCGAGCCGTTCGACCGCGTTTGAGGCGATCTCGACGATCTTCCCGATCGTCGGATCGTCGTCGAGAATTCGCAGGACCGCGCTCGCCTGTCGCTCCTCGATCGATCGAGCGGGCGGCAACGGCGGCATCGGCGACACCGGTGGTCGACGCTTCGGGCAACGTTGGCTACGGATGGCGGAGAACGACGGAGGAAGCACTTGGTGGGCAGATTGCCCGGGCCAACCCCTTCCGCCCTCCGCGTCACCGGCATTCAGCATCAGTGGACCCCGACCACGACGTTTCGTTCCCTTCTCGCTCTGCCCCTTCGTTATCGTCCCGTGGCCGGATTTGCATCAAAAAAGGGCGGGGACACACGAGTCATGGGGCCAGGAGACGGGTCAGCCGCTCCACCAACGCCGGACCGATGCGTGCGAACGAATACTGCTCGTCGGTGAACAGCGCGATAGTCAACACTTGGTAGTGAACCATCAGCAACCAGCCAAGGAGACTCGAAACCGGTGATCCGACCAAGCCGAGGCGTTGCAGCCGCCGGTACAGGCGCGTGCCGCGATCGCGCCGGTCTTGCCAGAAGAGGCTCCAACGGCGATTGACATACAGCCCGATCGCCTGCGAGGCGCCCCATGCGACGTAGGACGGGAACAGCCCGTGCCACACGCCGCAGAACACGAACGTGGCCGCGTAGTTCAGGAACACGTGTCGGCGATTCCCGCCCAGCGGGATGTAGAGGAAATCGCGCAGCCACGCGCCGAGCGTGATGTGCCACCGCCGCCAGAAGTCGGCGAGGCTGGTCGCGATCCAGGGATAGTTGAAGTTCTCCGGAACGCGGAAGCCCATCAGTCGTCCCATTCCGATGGCCACGTCGATGTACCCGCTGATCCAGAGGAAGATCGACACCGCCTGGGCGTAGATCCCGAAGACCAGTTCCCACGTGGTGAGCGTCTCGGGGCGGGTGAACATGGCGTCCGCATCAAACCACTGGCGGAACTGAAGGAGCACCCCCCAGCGCAGCAGCCCCGTCAGCAGCCGAAGCCCGGCGGGGCCCAGGCAGGCCGGGACGAACCGAACGGGCCGGTTGTGCAGTTGGCTGACGAACTCGTCCGCGCGATAGATCGGGCCCATGCGCAACGTCGGGGCGAAGAGCAGGTAGGCGGCGTACTCGCCGCTCGAAGGCCTCTGAGACTTGCCGGCCGAGACGTCGATGAGCAGGTGATACACCTTGAGGAAAACAAAGCCGATGCCCGCCCAGTGAATGTAGAAGTACAGGGGAAAGTCGACGGGTGGCAGCGGAAGCGGCTGCGGCCAGATCAGCAACAGCCCGTATACCGTCGAGAGGAGCACGACCGCGGTGACGAGGGGTCGGCTCGGACGAACCACGGGTGGGCGGCTTCCGGGGTCGGTAAGCAGCAGCGCCACCCACCCCCCGGCCACGATCGCCGCCAGCCAACCCGCATACGCAGGCCCCAGGGTCAGCAACGCCCACAGCAGACTCGTAGCAGCCAGGAAGCCTGCCGACCACCGGCGCGGGATCAGCCAGAACAGCGGGACGAACAGCAGGTACCCCAGCACTCCCACCGGCCCGCGCAGGACATCGCTCTCGTCACCGAGGGCGAGATGAATCCACCCCTCGGCACGAACATCGAAGCGGAGATGGAACTCGGCCAACAGAAGCGAGCAGGAAGCGACGGTCATCCGGATGCTCGAAGAGGCGAGGAAATCGGCACGGCGGCGGTACTATGCGCGCCAGATCGCTTCCTGTCCAACATGGGAAGATCGGCGGGGCCGGCGTGATGCCGGCGGGGATGGGCAGGGATGCGGTGACGTTCCTTTTTCTTCCCCCGTGATCTCGATCTTCCGATAACACCCCTGAGGCAAGGGTGCGGCTGGCGGGGCGGGTATGCCCATCGTAGCGGCACTGCGCGAAATGCGACGAGAACATCCGCCAACAAGCCCTCACCGATCGGTTCCGTTGCCGTGCCGGCGCTTTCGGTCCCCCGAGCCTTGCGTGCTCCCCGATGCGACAAGGCGGCGTAACGGCTTCCTGCACGATTTCCTGTTGGCTTGCACACTGCTTCTGCCTCTCATCTTGCCCCCGGCCTCCGTAAGCGGCGAGAAGGGCGACACCCCGGACGGTCCGCCAGCTACGGGGAAGGCAGTCACGGACGATTCAGACGAGGACTTCTCCGACCTCGAACTCGAGGAGTTGATGGAGATTCCGGTCGTGGTGACGGCCTCGCGGCGCGAGCAGAAGCTGACGTCCGTCCCGCACGCAATGAGCGTCGTGACCCACGAGGACATTCGCGCTGCCGGCGCGAGAACGGTTGCCGACGCCACCACCGCGGGCAATTCCGTACTGCCGATTCTCCCTCGCCGGATCGACCCCTATTTCAGATGGGACCTGCGAGCCGAGTACGAGTTCTGGGAGGATCGGGCCTCCCTGGCCATCGGCGTGCAGAACCTGCTGGACAAAGGCCACCTCCACGTTCTTCAACGAGGCGGAGATGCCCCGCATCGTCTACGCGGAAATGCGGGTCGCCTTCGACTGACGAGACACGACAGACTACTGGAGAGTCTCAGGCAACTGGTGTTCCTTCCGAACCCCGACCGTGAGGGAGAAGCAACGTTTCTGCTCAGCGCGGCCGCTCCCTCACGGTCGCGGTTCGGATCGGACGCGCCTCGCGAATCCTGAGACACGGCACCAGGGGTTGGGGCCGCCCCGATGTGCGGGCGTTCCGTGCGCGGGCGAAGCGCTACCGCAAAACGAGCTGTGCTGTCAGCCGGAGGTCTCGCGAGGAGGCACCGATCGCCACTTCGAACGCGCCCGGCTCGGCCACCCATTTTTTCACGCTTGGGCTGTAGAAGGAGAGATGACTCTTGTCGAGGGTGAAGGTGACCGTCTTGCTCTCTCCCGGCTTCAGGTTGACGCGGGTGAACCCTTTCAGCGCCCTCACCTCCCGGTCGACGCTCGCCTTCACATCGCCGACATACATCTGGACGACCTCGTCGCCCGCGCGCCGCCCGCTGTTTCTGACGAGCACCTGCACGGTGGCCGTATCCTCCTGCGACATTGTCTCCGGGGTGATCTTCAACTCACTGTAGTCGAACGTCGTGTAGGAGAGTCCGTGGCCGAAGGGGAACAACGGCTCGATGTTGTTCTTGTCGATGTGGCGATACCCGACGAAGATGCCGTCGTCGTAGTGCGCTACGTGCTTCTCGCCCGGATACGATCCGTACGCGGACGAATCCTCCCAGCGTTTCGGGAAGGTGATGGGCAACCGACCCGACGGACTGACGTCGCCGAACAGGATGTCGGCCAGGGCCCGGCCTCCCTCCTGACCGGGGTAGAATGCTTCGACGACGGCCGGCACGCCATCGATCCATTCGTGCATGGTAATGGGTGTGCCGTTGTTGAGAACAACGATCGTGCGGGCATTCGCTTGCGTGACGCCCTCAATCAGTCTCAGTTGGTCGTCGGGCAGTCCCAGTTCATCTCGGTCCGCCGCCTCACCCTCCATCTTCGCGTCGAGCCCGAGACACAACACGACGACATCGGACTGTCGGGCCAGATCCACGGCATCTTTCAGGCCCTCGTGAGGATCGTAGGGAGCGAAGCCCAACGAGCAGAGGCAACTGCCCCAGTTCTCGTAGAACTCCACACGAAGGTCGTACTTGCGACCGGCGGCGAACCGGTATTGGGCCCTTTTGAAGTCGCCCGGCTTCGAGTCCGTCCACGCGTCAATCACTTCCTTGTCGTCGAGGTAGAGCCGGACACCGTTGTCGGCGGCCACACCGATCTCGTACAACCCGTCGCCGGGCGAGATGAACCGGCCCGTCCAGCGAGCCGACCATTTGTCCAAGTTGACGACTCCCGGCGCCGGCGATCCCGAGCCACCCTCCGGATGACCGGCTCCGTAGCCCCAGTCGAAATCGATCCGTTTCTCGATCCGGGTCAGAGCCGGCTCGCCCTGGAGATCACGGTTGTTGAAGTACTCCGCCCGGATCCCGGCGGTGCCGTCGGCCAGAGCGTAGTGCTCAGGACCGGCGACGGGCAGCTTCAAACGGCGCGCGGGAACGCCTCGCCCGAATCGAACCGAGACCGCATCACCGACCCGCTCCGTGAGTCCCTGCGCGGGTGAGATTCCGTAGTGGCCGGCCAGAGCGCCGCTGCCGCCGCCACACATCCGGGCCACGTTGCCGTTGGGCCCGATCACGGCGATACGTTTCAGCGCATCCTTGTTCAACGGTAGAAAGCCATCCTTGTTCTCGAGCAGGACGATGCTCTCGCGCGCCGAGCGCCGAGCCAGCGCGCGGCGCTGCGGTGTGTCCGCGAAGCCGCCGTAGTCACTGACGGTCTCGTCAAACAACCCGGCCTTGAACATCACGCGCAAGATGCGCGCGACCTTGTCGTCGACCGTCGATTCCTTGACCCGCCCGTCTCGTGTCGCCTCGAGCAGCTTCTCGCCGTAGAGCTTGCCCGTGGGCATCTCCAAGTCCATGCCGGACTGGGCCATTTTCACCGTCGTCCGAGCACCGCCCCAATCCGAGACGACCGCGCCGGTGAAGCCCCAGTCGTTCTTCAGCACGTCGGTGAGCAGGTATCGGTTCTCGCAGCAGTAGTCCCCACGCACCTGGTTGTAGGCGGCCATGACGGTCCAGGTGTCCGCTTCCTGAACGGCTGCCTTGAAGGCCGGCATGTAGATCTCCCGCAAGGCGCGCTCGCCGACCTGCACGTCGACATCAAACCGGTTCCACTCCTGGTTGTTGGCCACGATTACCTTTGTGCAAGTAACGACGCGCTTGCTCTGCACGCCCTTCACGTAGGCAACGGTCAGTCGCGACGCCAGGTACGGGTCTTCGCTGAAGCACTCGAAGGTCCGGCCTCCGTGCGGCACACGGGCGATGTTGGGCATGGGCGCGAGCAACATGTTGCAGCCCAGGACGCGGGTTTCTTCTCCGATGCTCTCGGCCACCGTGCGCATCAGCGCGACATCGAATGTGGCCGCGAGATTGACCATGGACGAGTAGTTCGTGGCGCGGCCCCTTCGGCTCGGGCCCAGCGGACCGTCGGTCATGACCAAGACGGGTATGCCCAGGCGCGGGTTCGGCTTGGTCGCGAACCCCGTGCCGCCGAGTAGATCCACCTTCTCCTCGAGCGTCATGCGCCCCAGCAGATCAGCGACGCGTGCCTCGACCGGCCGGCTTGCGTCCTTGTACGCATCGAGTGGGGGAGCCTGTGCGCCCGCAAGACCGACAGGGAGAAGGACGGTGCACAGTACAAGACGTACCAATACGTTTCTGGAGAAGGCTGGAAAGAACATGGCATGAGTATACAGCGGTGCGCAGCCTTCCTGCCATTCCCGATGGACGCGGTGTCCAAGCTGCAGTCCGATTCTCGCGACCCACTTTGGCGCAGCTTTCCAGCAGAGCGACCAGTTGGTGGCGACACGGTCGGAGACTACAATGGAGTTCCGGTCTTGGGGTCTTTGGGACTGGCGCGAGCTGGGAACACGGTCGTATGAAGGGCGGAAACATCGGCCGAGCGGCTTTGCGGTACCTCGTTCCGGTGCTGCTGATCGCGGTGGCGGGGGGGATCGCGTACACGCTCATCCTGACACCACCGAAGGCACACCGGTCCGAAAGATCGGCGCCGGTGCCGGTGGTCGGCGTGACCGAGGTGCAGCCGAGTGACGCACCGATCTTCGTCGAGGCCTTCGGGACGGTGGTTTCGGCACGGGACGTGGGCATCCAGCCCGAGGTCAGCGGGCGAATCGTCGCGCTGCATCCACAGCTCGTGCCCGGCGGACTGATCGCCAAGGACCAACGGCTGTTCAAGATCGATCCCGCCGACCACGAGATCGCCGTGGCTCAGGCCGACGCGGAACGGAACGTCGCGGCGATGCAGGTCGAGCGTCTGGGGGCCGCGATTGAGGCGCTCAAGAAGGACGCCGAACGGGTCGCGGCCGGGCTGTCGTACCTGCGGTGGAACGCGGAACGGCTGGCCGGGCTGTCGGAGCAGAAGACTGCGGGAGAGGCCGAGGCACGCAACGCACTATCGAAGGTGGCGGCTGAGGAGGCGGGGCTGGCCGCCATTCGCGCGCGGGTGATTGAGCAGGAGAAGGTGAAGGGGGCCGCCGCCGCGGAACTGGCCGCCGCGGAAAGCCAACTCGCTGCCGCACGGCTCGATCTCGAACGCACCGAAGTGCTCGCCCCGTTCGACGCGGTCGTCATCACCGAGTCGGTGGAGCAGGGTCAACTCGTGGGTCCGCAGAACACGGTGGCCAGGCTCGTCGCGACCGAGGAGTTCTGGGTCGAGGCGGCCGTTCCTATCGCGAAGCTCGCCGACATTCGCTTTGCGGGCAGAGACAGTGGAGGCGACGACGCCCCGCCCGAGGCCAACGTCAAGGTGACGCTCGCCGACGGCACCGCACCCGAGAAGCGACTCGTGCGCAACGGATTCGCGCTGCGCCCGCTGGGTGAGCTGGATCCGCAAGGGCGCATGGCGCGGGTGCTGGTTGCGATCCGCGACCCGCTCGACGTGCAGAAGACCGGCCGGCCCGGTCGGGAGCGGCTCTTGCTGGGAAGCTACGTACGGTTGGAGATTGCCGTCGGCGTGCTGAAGCAGGTGTACGCGATCCCGCGCCGGGCCCTCCGCGAGAACGACCGCGTATGGGTGCGCGATGCGGAGGGCACGCTGCGGATCCGCGACGTTGAGATCGTATGGCGCCGCGAGCGCGAGGACGACGTGCTCGTGCGGGATGGATTCCAGTCCGGTGATCTTGTCGTGACGACGCAACTCAGCAGTGTCGTACCGGGCATGCCGCTCGCGATTCGCGAAGCAAGCGAGGCGGATGCCGGCGACGGCGGTCCCGACAAGTCCACAACCACGAGCAAGCCATGAACCCGCGCAAGAATCCCGAGATCGACTCGGCCCGCGAGGGTGTCATCGGCTACATGGCCCGCAACAGCGTGGCCGCGAACCTGCTGATGATGCTGTTCGTGGTGGGCGGCGTGATTGTCGCGGGCGACATCAAGCAGGAAGTCTTCCCCTCGTACGAACTCGACATCGTCAACTTCGAGATGTCTTATCCCGGGGCGACTCCCCAGGAAGTGGAAGAGGGCATCCTGTTCCCGGCCGAGGAGGCCGTGCGCAGTCTGGAGGTGGTCAAGCGCCTTGCATCGACTGCGGTCGAAGGGCACGGTGAGATGTCGGTCGAGCTCAACGACGCCGTCGATCCGGACCGGGCGCTGGCGGAGATCAAGAACGCGATCGATCGGGTCAGCTCGTTCCCGGACGAGGCGGAGCGGCCGCTGGTCGAATTGGCCCTGCGGCAGCGTTCGACGATCACCGTGGCCATCGCGGCCGACATGGACGAGCAAACGCTGTTCGAGTTCACCGAGCGCGTGCGCAACGACCTGCTGGCCTACCCTGAGATCACGCAGATCCTGGTGCGCGGCATCCGCGATCCGGAGATCACGATCGAGGTGCCTGAAGCCCGACTGCGGGGGCTGGGGCTGACGCTGGCCGAGATCGCAGGAATGATTCGTACGGCCGCCCGCGACGTGCCCGGGGGCGAGGTTCGGACCGAAGGCGGCGAGGTGCTGCTCCGCAGCGCGGGCCGCCGGTTCTTCGCCAGCGAGTACGCGGACATCCCCGTGGTCAGCAACCCGGACGGCTCGAAGGTCTTGCTCGGCGAGATCGCAACGATCACCGACGGGTTCGAAGACAAGGACCGCCGTTCCAACTTCAACGGCAAGCCGGGCGTGACGCTGTGGATCTACCAGACTGGCGAGCAGAAGCCGCTCGACATCGCCGACATCGTCGACGCATACGTCGACCGGATGAACGACGAGCTGCCCGATACGGTCGAGATGCTGGTGCTGTGGGACCGGGCCTCGCAGTACCGCGACCGGCTGCACTTGCTCGTCACCAACGGGCTGGTCGGGCTGGTGCTGGTGCTGTTCGTGCTGGGGCTGTTCCTGGCTCCGAAGCTGGCGCTCTGGGTTGGGGCGGCCATTCCCGTGTGCATCATCGGGGCGATCATGCTTCTGCCCCCGACGGGCACGACGATCAACATGATCTCGCTCTTCGCGTTCATCGTGACGCTCGGCATGGTGGTCGACGACGCGGTGATCATCGGCGAGAACGTCTTTCGCAAGATCCAGCAGGGCGTGCCGCGCATGCAGGCGACGATCTCCGGGGCCCGCGAGATGGCGGTGCCGGTGATCTTCGCGGTAGCCACGAACATCGTGGCGTTTCTGCCCCTCATGTTCGTGCCGGGCCAGACGGGGCGGTTCTTCGCTGCGATCCCGGTGGTTGTCATCACCGTGTTCATCATCTCGTTGCTGGAGAGCCTGCTCGTACTACCGGCACACCTGGCCCATGCCAAGCTGATCGACAAGACGGGGCGCGGGCCGCTGGCCTGGTTCGCGCGGCAGCAGGCCAAGTCGGTCAAGGCGTTCGACACGTTCGTGTCGCGGGTCTACGGACCGCTGTTGGAACGGGCGATGTCGTACCGCTACCTGACCGTAGGCGTGTTCGTGGCCGGGCTGCTGCTGGTGGGGGCGTGGTACGAGAGCGGTCGCATCAACTTCACGTTCAACCCGACCATCGAGGGCGACCGCGTCGACGCGGAGGTGACGGTGCCGTTCGGGGCACCGTTCTCCGAGACGACACGTGTGGCCAACCAGGTCGAGGCGGCGGGGCTGCGTACGGCGGAGCGCTTCGGCGGCCGCAAGAAGGTGCTGGCCGGCTGGATGAACGGTCAGGGGCGCAAGGGCTCGAACACCGCGGACGTGAATCTCATCCTGGTGCCGACGGACAAACGCGACTTCACGCCGGCCGACTTCGTCAAGGTTTGGCGGGAGGAGATCGGGTCAGAGGGCTCGCGCTTCTTGAGGGGAAAGGCGGCGTTTCTGCTCGCGTT
>CAYMME010000028.1:0-30758 GCA_964391465.1 uncultured Planctomycetales bacterium | reverse complement strand
TGCCCGTCAGTGAGTACATCGTTGACGGCATGAACCGGCTCAGCCTGCTCATCAACCCCGGCCCGACGCCCGGCGACGCCGACGCCGAGCGCGGCAAGGAGCCGGCCAACGGAGCCAGGGCGTCGGCCAAGCTCAGCGAGTACGTGGTGCCCAGCATCTCCGGCGACGGTAGTGGCGAGGAACTGCTGAGGGTCGAGTGGGAAGGCCGGCCGGACAACCTCCCCGAGACGTTTGCCCACTTCGCGACGGAACAGGCGGACCTCGGCGCGCGGTTCGGCCGGTGGGGCTGGCAGCAGGGAGCGGAACTGAGCCTCGGCCGCGGCGAACTCCGTGACGTCGAGGCGCTCATCGAAACCGTTCGACGGGCGTTCGAAAACGGCGATCTCGGTCCGTACTTCGACTTGGCCGGCGACGGCCTGCGCGAAACCGAACGCGCCTACTCCAGAGATTTCAATGAGGGGCGGGATACGCTCCAACAGGTCGTCGACTTCGAAGTCCAGCGAGACTACTGGGCGTTCCCGCCGCTCGAGAGGGATCAGTGGGACCTGCGGCTCTGCGCGAACAATCGGATGATCGAATGCATCGCCAAGGACTGGGACCCGATCGTGCGCAGTGCGGAGGATGAAGAGGGTGACAACTACGAGGTTCCGCTGCGCGTCGCGAAGATCGACGGCAAGATGAAGATCGTCCGGTAGGTACGCGGTCAGCGTCGGGTGCCACTGGCAGCTTGTCTGCCAGTGCCCGTGCCGTCCACGTGGAGGCAGACAATCATGGCATCACCTGACCAGATGGGCAGCTACTACGAGGACTATCCGGAGCCGCCGCCGGAGCCGCAGAAGCCGGAGGTCCAGCCCGGGGACGCCGGATACGCCGAGGCGATGGCCAACTACAACCAGCAGATGGGCCAATGGGAAGAAACCAAGGAGGCCCAGAAGGCCGCCCACGAAGAAGCGCATGGCCCGGCCCCGGAGCCGGATCCGGTCGTCATCCCCGCCCCGCCCGGTGGCGGTGGCGGTGGTGGCGGCGGCGCGGGTAAGCCCGCAGCCCGGTTGGGTGACATGTGCGCCCACGGCGGCGCGATCGTCGTGGGCTGCCCGACCGTGATGATCGGCAACAAGCCCGCGGCCCGCGTGACCGACATGCACGCCTGTCCCATGGTGACGGGGATCGTGCCGCACGTCGGCGGTCCGGTGATGCCCCCCGGGTCGCTGACGGTCAAGATCGGCTACATGCCCGCGGCCCGCATGGGCGATCAGGCCACCTGTGTGGGCCCACCCGACGTCATTGCCATGGGAGAGTTCACGGTCTTGATCGGGTGAGAGCAGAGCCCGCCGCTCCCCCAGCGCCCCGACTACGTGGCCAGAATGCTCGCCGACATTCCGCTCTGATCTGCATTCACGGCATTGCCTTCGGCCGCAACCAAGGGTGCCACTGCTGTGTCAGCAGCGGAGGCGACGTGAGAGCTGACTTCTTGTGCAGCACTGGTCACAGAGCAGTGGCACACCGGCGGACAGAACCCTGTGGGCACGGCAGGATTCTACGGACCAGCAATACCGCTGGACACAGGTGCCCCACTTTCGTCATCCCGCCCACGGGGCGGCGCGCACGTCTTCCTATCGAAGGGCGAACGTCGCGGACACGCAAGACGGCGCGAGAGCGCTACCGCCACCGCTAACCAAGGCGGCTGTAGCCGTTCCCCTTCACCTTTCTCAACAAACGGAATTCACAGGAAACGCCGGCCTATGCCGCAGCCCCCTGCCGTCGCATGACGACCAATCCCGTCGCGCCGAGCAGCACCGCAAGGATCGCCAAGCCGACCGGCGAGACGGCGTCCGCGGCAGCCGTCTGTGCGCACGCGCCAAGCAACTCACCCTCGCTGGCCGTGTAGCCCTGGAGGGCCACGGGCACTGGCGTCGAATCGACGGTCGACACGTACGAGTCAGACAGACCGGCCCCATCCCGCGGGAACACGACGCCGGGATCGAACTGATGCTGGGATGACCACTGCCCTGATGCTGCCATCGAGTCCACGCGGCCCGCGCTGGACTCGAGGTCGACCTGCTTGGCACTGCTTGTACTCGAGTACAATGCAGTCCACGAGGTCACGACGAACACCTCACCAACCTCGAGCGGCACACCCAAGTGAACCGGCGTACCGGATTGCCCGGCATCCCCACTGACGACCGCGGGCTTGATCTCCGCCTGCCCCGGCGCACACAACGCCCCCACGACCACGAGCGCCGACCACCCAACACGTCTTTGCATGGAAAGCTCCTCCTCCCCCCGGCCAGATCGAAAACAGAGGTGCATTCTCCCGCACCGGGCCCGGTAGGTCAATATGTTGATTCCGGATTGTCCGCGCGAGGTGAGGACATGCCTCCGCCGCTCCCCGCTCCCGGTTCCCCGTTCCCCGTTCCCCGTAATGATATACTGCTCGCCCGGTCCGTCGTCCCGCCGGCCGCGCTCTACGGTTCGCAATGCGCGCACCGGCCAGGACCCGGGACCGCATCCGAGAAAGGCACGAAGACCATGCGACGAGGAAGCTTGGGAGTTGGATTGCTGGTCGTGATGTCGGCGGGTCTTCATGCGCGGGAACAGGAGACCGGCGAGCGTGAGGCCGCGGCGATGAAGGCCCGGCCGTTCGACCTGCAGCACGTGCGACTACTTGACGGCCCGCTGAAGGACGCGACGCTGCGTAGCCGGCGGTACCTCCTCGATCTTGACGCCGATCGGCTGCTGCACATGTTCCGGCTCACGGCCGCCCTGCCGTCGAGCGCCAAACCGCTCGGCGGGTGGGAACGCCCCGCCTCCGAGGTGCGCGGGCACTTCGTCGGCCACTACCTCTCGGCCTGCGCGATGATGCACGCCGCGACCGGAGACGAGAAACTCATACGCAAGGTCGAAGCGATGGTGAGCGAACTGGCCAAGTGTCAGCAGGCGCTCGGCGGCGGCTACCTGAGCGCATTCCCCGAGTCGTTCTTCGACCGCCTCGAATCGGGCCAGCGCGTGCACGCGCCGTGGTACACCATCCACAAGATCCTCGCCGGGCTATGCGACGTGCACGTTCATTGCGACAGCCGCCAGGCACTGGCGGTGGCCGAGGCGCTGGCGGACTGGGTCAAGAAACGCACCGACAGACTGAACGACGAACAGATGACCCGCGTACTGCACGTCGAGTTCGGCGGCATGGCCGAGGCCCTGTACAACCTCTACGCACTCACCGGCAACCCCCATCACATCGCCCTCGCCGACCGCTTCGACCATCCGCGGATCCTCGACCCGCTGGCCGAGCAGCGCGATGAGCTGACGGGCCTGCATGGCAACACGACGATCCCGAAGGTCATCGGCGCCGCCCGCCGCTATGAGTTGACCGGCAACCCGCGCGACCGCACCATCGCCGAGTTCTTCTGGCACCAGGTCACATCGACGCGCTGCTACTGCACCGGCGGTACCACCAACCAGGAACACTGGCGGCGCGGCCCGAACCGGCTGGCCGGTGAACTCGGCCCGCACACGCAGGAGTCCTGCTGCACCTACAACATGCTGAAGCTCACCCGGCACCTGTTCGCATGGACCGCCGACGTCCGTGCCGCGGACTACTACGAGCGCGCCTTGTTCAACGGCATTCTCCCCACGCAGAGCCCGGCCGACGGCACGCTCATGTACTTCGTCCCGCTGGGTGCGGGCTACTGGAAGATGTTCAGCCTGCCCACCGACTCGTTCTGGTGCTGTACGGGCACGGGCATCGAGTCGTTCGCCAAGCTCGGCGAAGGCATCTACTTCCATGACGACGACACGTTGTACGTCAACTTGTTCGTCGCCTCGGAACTGCACTGGCCCGACAAGGGACTCCGGCTGCGACAGGAAACGCGTTTCCCCAAAGAACAGAGCACGACGCTCACCTTTCGCACCGATCGCCCTGTCGACGTCGCACTCGAGGTGCGCATCCCGTACTGGGCTACGCAAGGCGCCGCAGTGCGCATCAACGGCAAACGGCAAGAACTCGAGCCGCACGCGAGCACGTATGCAGCGCTGAAGCGAAAGTGGGCCACGGGCGACCAGGTCGAAGTCGATCTGCCCATGCGCCTACACGCCCAACCGATGCCCGACGACGCGAACCTCATGGCGTTTCTGTACGGCCCGCTCGTGCTCGCCGGTGACCTGGGCAACGAAGGACTCACGCGCGAAATGGTGTACGGCCACGCACCCCACGAGCACCGACTGGCCGGGGAACCGGGCCCGGCGCCGTACTTCCTGACCGACGACGACGATCTCAACACATGGATCAGACCGGTCGCCGGCAAGCCGCTGACGTTCCGCACGACGGGTCAGTCACAGGAAACGACGTTCGTGCCGCTGCACCACCTGTTCGGCAGACGGTACGGCGTGTATTGGCACGTGTACCCGCGAGACGGCGAAGCACACAAGGCCCGGCTGGCCCGCGACGCGGCCGTGGAATCACGGCGTGCGCGTACCATCGACCGCGTAGCCATCGGCGATTCGACGTCGGAGGCCGATCACCACCTTCAGGGTGACCGGACCCAGAGCGGCGCGTACCTGGACGGGCGCTGGCGCCACGCCCTGCCCGGCGGTTGGTTCAGCTACACCATGAAGGTGCTGCCCGATCAGCCGATGACGCTGCTGTGCACCTACTGGGGCGACGACGCCGGCCCGCGCACGTTCAACGTCCTGATCGACGGCGCGCCGATAGCGACGCAAACCCTCCACCACAACCAACCGGACAAGTTCTTCGATGTCTCCTACACCATCCCCCCGGGCCTCACCCGCGAGAAGCAGCACGTCACGGTCCGCTTCCAGGGACGACCCGACAGCGTCGCCGGCGGGGTCTACGCCTGCGTGATGCTCAGACCACGGTAGCACCCTCGCCTGATAACGTGGTGTGTCTCGGTGCGCCGACACCAAGGCCCGGTACTTTGGCAAAACACGATTGACAGCGCGATTCCACCAATCGTATAGTGAGGGCAATCTAGGGAAGCTGGGGGAGATGGGAGGATAACTCGTTTCGGACCTTACCATCGCGTAAGGGGCGGCCCCATCACGGGGCCGGAGGTGGCCAGGATGAAAATGTTCTACACAACCGGTGAGGTGGCCCAGATCTGCAACGTCTCCCAGCAGACGATCATTCGCTGTTTCGATTCCGGCCGGCTCAAGGGTTTCCGCGTGCCCGGCTCGCGCTTCCGCCGCATCCCACGAGAGAATCTCGTTCAGTTCATGAGGGACAACGAGATCCCGCTGGACACGCTCGAGACCGGCAAGAAGCGCGTCCTGGTGGTCGACGACGACGAAGCCATCGTCTCGATGTTCACGGAGCTGCTCCAGCGCGACGGCCGGTTCGAGGTCAAGACCGCGACCACCGGTTACGATGCCGGCATCGCGACGCACGAGTTCCGTCCGGATATCATTCTGCTGGACTACATGCTTCCGGACATCAACGGGAATACGGTCTGCAAGACCGTCCGCAGCAACCCGGCCTTCGAGCATGTGAAGATCATCGTGATCTCGGGCGCGGTCAATCGTGATGAGGTCCAGGAGCTGCTGGAGCAGGGCGCCGATGACTTCATTCAGAAACCCTTCGAGATCGACCAGGTCATCCAGCGGATGGCCGAATTGCTGAAGGTCTAAGGTCCGTCTCGCCGCGGACCACACACATAGCTCAGGGGAAACGATGAGCACGACAGCCGAAAGAACCGCCGCTCGGACCCGCGTCGGTGATGCCGGCGTTTCAGCCGACAGCCCCGACTCGGCGGCTCCTCGGGCAGGCCGGGTGGAGATGGTTCTCGAACAGATCGAGCAGCTCCCAACGCTGCCCGCGGTGGCCACGCACCTGCTCACGATGACCACGCGGCCTGACACCAGCGCCCGCGAGGTGATCGATGTGCTCGAGTCCGACCCGTCGCTCACGGCGAAGATCCTGTCCGTGGCCCGGCGCGTTGATTCGGGAATCCCTAGTGACGCGGCCACCGTCGACAAGGCCGTCGTGCTGATGGGCTTCGACGCCATTCGCAACATCGCCCTGTCGATCAAGGTGTTCGAAGCGTTCGGCCCCGAGGGCGACGACACACATCGGACCTTCAGTCGCACCGAGTTCTGGAAGCACAGCCTGGCCGTCGCGTGCGCGGCCCAGCTCGTCGCGGCCGAACTGCCCGAGCCGCTCGATCAGGAAGAGGCCTTCGTGTGCGGGCTGGTGCACGATATCGGCAAGGTGGCCCTCGACACCTGTCTGCCCAAGAGCTTCGAGCGTATCGTGCAACTCGCCGCCGCGAGCCGTTGTTGCATGGCCGATGCCGAGCGGCAGGTGCTCGGAATCGATCACACGGTCGCGGGTCGGCGCCTGGCCCAGCGTTGGGGTCTGCCCGACAAACTCGTCAACACCATCTGGCTGCACCACCAAGGCCGCGACGGCGTCCCGCAGTCCGTCTCCGACCGCGGCTACATCGAGGTCGTCCACCTGGCCGACCTGATCGCCCGCGAGCAACGCATCGGCTCCTCGGGGAACACGGCCTTCCCCGAACGTGCCGCGACGGTGGCCCAATCCATGGGTCTCGACACCCGGTCGCTCGAGCGCGTCGTTGCCCAGCTCGCCGACCGCATCGAAGCCCGCGACGGAATCGTCGGGCTCGAACGACTCACGAGCGAACGCCTCTATCTCGGCGCGTTATCGGCGGCAAATGAAGAGCTCGGAGAGCTCAACGCCGCGCTGGCTCAGAGTAACCGGACACTGCGTCTGCGGGCTCGGTTCTTCGACGCCCTTCGCCATTTCGGAGCCGCTACCAGCTCGACAGCACGCCCGCGCGACATCTGTGCGGCTGCGGCCGAGGGGGTCTCGATCGCCACCGGCGCGTCCGCGGTAATGGTATTCCTGCACAACCCGTCGGACGGGGTCTGGCACACCGGACTCAAGACCGGAGAGGCGGAACCGACGAGCGAGATGCTGCTGATCGAAGGCGACGAACCGTCCGAAGATGCGGAGCGCCCGCCGACGGGCCCGTCGGCCCCGATACTCCTACCCGCCGAGCCCTATGCCCGCTCCGCACTCGAGGCGTTCGCCGGCCGGCTGGGACGACCGCCCTTCTGGTTCGTTCCGCTTGCCCTGGGCAGTTCGTCCGCGGGCGGGTTCGCCGGGGCCGTCTTCGCCGCTTCGACCGAGCGTGTAGAAACGCTGGCCCGCACCGACGACGAAATGCGGACCCTCGCTACGGCCCTCGGTCTCGCCCTCGGCGGCGCCGACGCCCGGGCCAAGGGCGAGCGACTCAACGAGGAACTGGCCGCAGTCAACCGGCGCATGCGCGACACCGAGGGCGAACGTGTGGGTAGCCGGTCGCTCTCCATGATCGCCGAGATGGCCGCCGGCGCCGGCCATGAACTGAACAACCCGCTCGCGGTGATTTCCGGGCGAGCCCAGCTCCTCGGCACCCAAACCGATGATGACGATACCCAGCAGTCTCTTCAGCTCATAAAAGACCAGGCCACACAGTGCAGCCGCATCGTGTCGGAGCTGATGACCTTCGCCCGCCCGGAGCCCGCGGAGCCGACGCAGGTCGAGCTATCGGCCCTGCTCGAGCAGATCCGTGCGTCTTTTCTTGCCGAGCACTCTCTCACGGCCGAGCAGTTCACCGTCCGCATTGCCGCCGACGCGCATGCCGTCTGGGCCGACGCCGACCATGTTCGAGTCATTATCGGCGAGCTGGTCCGCAATGCGTGGGAAGCCTATGAGGGGAAGCCCGTACGACTCGTCGTCAACTGCCGCGCGGAAGTTGCCGATGACACGATCGTCGCTGAGGTCAGCGATGAAGGTAGGGGAATGGCACCTGATGTCCTCCAGCGCGCATTCGATCCATTCTACTCGCACCGCCCCGCGGGGAGGGGAAGGGGCTTGGGTCTGTCCCGAGCGCACCGCCTCGCCGAGGTCAACCGCGGACGGCTGTGGCTGGAGAGTACAGAAACGGTGGGAACGACGGCTTGTCTGAAATTGCCCGCACGGGCCGACGTGGATGCACGTGAGCCCGCGTGAGGGTTCGTCGACCGGCCGTCACGGAAAGGAGCACAAGCGCAAGCGATCGAACCGGAGGTGGGAAGAAGCCCTCGATGCGCCCCGACAGGGGGAGGGACGCGCGTCGGCCGAATGCTTCCTGCCCCGAGAAAATCCGGGCCGGGCGGGTTGTGTAGGCCTTTTCTCCCTCCTCCCCCTCGCTCTCACGGCCTAGACGCCCGCCGGCCTCTTTTTTTCTTTCGCTCGCGCGAATGAACGCAGGAACCTCGATGCCACAAGAACGCCCGAGAATCCTGCTCGCTGACGCCGACCGCGCCGCCGGCGAGATGCTCGCCGAGCACCTCACGCGGGTGCTGCACGCCGACGTCACGCACGTCGAGACGGCCACCGAAGCTCTCCGCTGCGACATGGCCGAACGCTACGATCTCATCCTGGCCGAGCTCCAGCTTCCGGACACCGACGCCCTCAAGCTCACGCGGCAATTGCAGGCCTACGGCGAACGCCCGATCATCCTCACGACCGAACGCCCCACGCTCGGCCGTGCCGTCGAGGCCATGCGCCTCGGCGTCAAGGACATGCTCACCAAGCCGTTCGACCTCGGCCGGCTCACCGACGTGGCCCGCCACGCCCTCGAGCAGCACGAGAAGACTGACCGGCAGCATCGCACCATGCGACGCCTGCGAAAGAAATGCCGCCGCCTCACCGCCGAACACCGCGAGCTGAACGAGCGCGTGGAGCTCATCTGCCGCGACCTCGTAGGGGCCTACGGCCGCCTGGCCAAACGCGTAGTCGAGCAGCATCTCGACTTCGACTGAGTACCAAGCACAACCAGCGACTGAACGTCAAGACGGGTGCCCCATCCGTGCGCCCGCCGAAGGCGGGTCAAGGGTGGGGGACTGACCCGTCCCGTTCGCATCGACACCTTGCCCACACCCCGAATCACGATAGACTAACAACAGACCCCGCGCGCGAGTGGCGGAACTGGCAGACGCGCAGGACTTAGGATCCTGTGGGGTAACCCGTGGGGGTTCGAATCCCCCCTCGCGCAATGACTCGAATCCACCGTAACTCGGCTGTCCGTCCGTGCACCAATCGCACCTGAACCGAACAGATCGGTCTCCTCCTCCACCCGGTTCCGTTCGCGCTCGACCCGCCAACACCCCGCAGGCGCCCATCGCGGCGACAATCGCGGTATAATCCCCCCATGCACTGGTTCTGGAGAGTGGCGATCGCGGTAGGAGCTGGTTCCGTCGCTGCGTTCGTGGGCCTACATGCATCCGAATGGTTTGTCCTGTGGATGGGCGGGCCGGCGACACGACCCACTGTCGCCGGCATGGTTTTCGTGTGCATGGTCCTCGTCGTCCCACCGGCCGTGGCGACAGCGGTGTACGGGCACCTCACCCGGCGGTACTACAAGACAAGGCTGCACGTGGGCGAAACCCGCTGCCGCAAGTGCTCGTACATACTGAAGGGCATCACCGAGCCGCGGTGCCCGGAATGTGGGGAGCGGATATGATTCGTCAGGGGATCATCGTCATCCTCAGCGTCCTCGGTTTGGTATCGCTTGGCGTGCTGCTACGCGTCAAGCTGTCATCGGATCCCCTGCTGCTATGGCGGGAAGGATCGATCGGCAATTCTGCTTTCACAGCATCGCTTCTTCAGGACCGAATTGCCATCGTATGCGAGTGGTCTAAGAATCCCGCCTTTGCGCCGGGGATGAGGCAATTCAATCGGAAGCACATGCAACGATACGTGGATGATCTGCGGCGTGATAGCCGGGCACGGGCTCAGGATTCTCAAGGACCACCCGTGGATTGCGGCCTTAGGAGATCCATGGCGAGCATTCCTCGCATTTGGGGACCAACGCCTATTCCATACGTACATAGCCATGTGGTCGTACGCATGTGGCTCTTGTCTGCGGTATTCTTCACCTACCCCACGATCGCCTTCATCCGTGGACCATATCGTCGCCATCGTCGCCGAAGGAAGGGGCTGTGTCCCACCTGCGGCTACGACCTCGCCGGCAACGTCTCCGGCGTGTGCCCGGAGTGCGGCACGATTGTTGGGGAATCGTCATGATCAGCTTGAGGGATCGCGCGTTCGCAGCCGTCGCCGTGCTCGCCGGAGTCCTGTCGCTGTGTACCGGGTGTATCATTCCCACGCCCATCGGAATCCTTCTGGTCCCTTGCGAGGGAGGTGGGCAAGAATTGACGTTCGTCGAACACAAGGGTACGACGATCTCGCAGGACGGCCTTCTCATTGTCCACCGCGATTTCAGCGAACCGACTCCGCTTGGCGGAGAGCAGAGACCGGCTCTGAACGCTGTTGTTCCGATCCGAGGCGGGAAGGCACGGATTCCAGCCCGATGCAAGTTGACTTCGGTCTGGCTCACGTCGAACATGTTCAGCTTCTACCTGATTCCGCAGCTTCGACTGTGTCCTCTTGATGATCTGACGGTCATTCCTCTTGTGCGAGGCTACGATAGACCTCATACGTCGGCTTCGTGGCGGTTGCTCGCTTACCGTAACATCAATGATCATCAGGTCCGACTCTGGAAGAGCAAGGGCACCGAAGAGCACGCGTTGGCGTACTATCGCGACATTCGCAAATGGCTGAGATCGGAGGCTGAAGGCGGAAACAACAGATCTGACCTCGACATACGGCTGCAGAACGAGGACCACAAGGTGGTGAAGTCGTTTCTCGACGAGGAGATCGGTCGCTGCGAGACTGCGCTGAAGAACCGGAGGGTACCCCTGGGGCGCGAGTCCTGCACCGGCGACCTCACCGGCAACGTCAGCGGCGTGTGCCCGGAATGCAGGACGCCCATCGAGAAGCCTGAACCGAAGTCATGAACATGGAACTGAGCAAACCCACAGAGGATTGCGACCTGCCGCGACAGGCAAAGCGCGAGATGCGCGCGTATCTGGACCGCTATCGCGAGGTTGTTCACCGCGTCTATCTCACCGTTGTCGATGGCGGTCCACCCTGTGAAGGAGGCTTCGCACTGGTCGTCGAGTTCGTCAATGTTGCTCCCGTAGCCGCCGACGTGCAACACGTGATGGAGAGCATTTTCAAGGACACCCAAAGGTGGATCGGGGCAAGGACGCTACGGGGCGTTCTCCCGCTGAAGAATCTGGATGCGGCCGTTCCTGCCACCGAGACCCCGAGGCTCATTGCCGCGTGCGAATGCATCTACGACAACGACTTCCCGGGGCTGAACCCAGAGGAGCTGAGGACCCCGCAACTGTAGCCAAGGCCCCCATGTTGATCCGCAAGACGCTGCTCATCATCTCGCTCGTCCTGCTCGTGGGCACCGTGGGGATGTGGGTGCGCAGCTACTGGGTCCACGAGGAGTTCCAGTGGGGTTCGCCCGCACTGTCGTTCTCCGTCTCTTGGTGCGTTGGCACGATCGGCGTGGACACTGTCCCGGTCGGAATGAGAGGGTTCACACACTTCGCCGCACCGGTCGATCCGGGATGGGGTGGCGCAGTCTGGAACCCGCGTACCGATGAACACCTTCTTTGGCACGTCGCTACGCTGCAACCGCGTGGCCGATTCTTCTCGGCACAGCTCCCAGCTTGGATGCCGCCCCTCGTCCTCGCCATCGTGACGTACACGCTCGTCCGCCCGCTGATCCGCCACAGCCACCACCGCCGCCACAACCTCTGCGTCCGTTGTGGCTATGACCTCCGCGGGAACGTGTCCGAAGTCTGTCCGGAGTGCGGAACGCCGTCTCGCGAGTCCGCCCCTAACGAAACAGGAGAAGGACCATGACCAACCGAAACCTCGTATCAGCGGTGCTGGCCATCCTGGCGTTTGTCGCCGGCTACATGGTCGCAAGCAGCAACGCCCAGGTGCACGACGAGGGCGGACGTTCGGACACGCGGCGATGTGTGGCACTCGCAGCACCCCAGGGGCTCCTCTTCCGAGCGTTCGACGACGGGACAGTGGAGTATCTCAACACCCTGACCGAACCGTACCGCTGGCAGTCGGCCATGATCCCGATTGACTACGCCACTCTGCTGAAGGATCAATTCAGCAAGTTGGGGACGCTGTTCACTACGTCCCAGCCACACCCATGATCCGCAAGACGCTGCTCGTCATGTCGCTCGTGCTGCTCGTCGTGACGGTGGGGTCGTGGGCGAGGAGCTACTGGGTGAGCGATGTCCTTGCCTGGGTCGGGCAGAACTGGGCGCTGTCGTCATCTCCCGATCGCGGCATCATCTTCATCCACGTGCAGTGGGCCGCGGGCGGGCTGCCAGCGTTTGACTGGCAACGGGGATTCTCCCACTCCGCAGAAAACCCGACTACAAGAGCCGGTCTTCTGCATTTCGGATGGCTCTGGGCTTGGGGTCCGCGCAGTGGTCGATGCCTGCTGGCCTTTCCTACGTGGCTGCCGGCCATCATCTGTTCCATTCTGCCGTGCTATGTGTATCTGTGGGTGCCGCTGTCACACCGGCATCACCGCGGCCAAAGGCTCTGCCTGATCTGCGGCTACAACCTCACCGGCAACGTCTCGGGCGTGTGCCCGGAATGCGGAACGGAAGCCGAGACGCCGGACAGGCGACTCGCATCGGATCTCGGCAACGCGCATCGCGAATCAACAGGAGGCGACGACCATGGTCGATCGGAAGACCAGTAGGCACCGGTGGGTGCGATGCGACTCTCGGCGGAGCAGTCCGACCGTGCGCCGACACGGCCGGGTTATGCTGGCGCTCGTCACCGTGTGTTGCGCCTCGGGCGGCGCGGCATCGAGCGACGCGTGTGGGGCGGAGCGTCTGACGTGGAAGCCCAAGGGCACGCGCCTCGGAAGCCTGTTCGTCGACGGCCAACCGCTGATCGAGGTGGTGGGTGTCGACGCGCTGGGGCCGCTGACGCTTGAGTGGCGTGCTGAAGCGCTTGCGCTCGACGGGCGGTTTCCCGAGGCCGGTGCGAGCGCGGGGGCGATCTTGCGTCTGAAGCACCACGTGACGCGGCCTCGTCACATCTGGGTTCCGCATCTGTCGCCGACCGTCGGTCATGTCGTCGGTGACCACGCGTTTCGCTCGCCTGCGGTCATTCTCGCTGATGATGCGGTGGCCGTCGTGCTCATACCGGACCTTGACGACGTGGCCGCCGGCTTCGCGGACGGGTGGCGCACCTGGCTCGACTATGATCATCCGGCCCGCACGGTGAGGCTGGCGGCCGGCAACTACACCGTCGACGGACACGTCTTCTACAGACCCGCCGAAGTCGAGCACCGCGGGCGGTCCGTTCGGCTGCGCTTGCACGTCGTGGTGAGCCGGCGCCCTGATGACATCGAGAACCCCTACGGACTCGCGGCCCGGTGGATGTGTCAGCGCTGGGGGCAACCGCGACACGCGCAGGGCGGCAGCCAGCGCGCCCCTCTGACCACGTACATGGACTATGTCGTGCGCTGGGCCTTCTCGGACGACGGGTGGGGCGAGACGGTGTGGCAATCGTTCACCATCGGCGACCGCAAGTGCGGCGCGCCGGCCTTCATTGTCGATGTGGCGCAGCATCCGTCCGTGCCCGTCGATCAACGCAAGTGGCGTGAGCAGCGTTCGGTGTGGAATCAGGCCTGGTTCTCGACGCAGCGCTGCGCCAACGGCCTGTGGCGACACGCCCGTCTGACCGAGTCTAGGGACCTGGCCGAACGGGCTCGGCTCACCACGCAGCTTGCCCTGGCCGCCCCGCAGACCGACGGCCTGTTTCCGGCCGTGTACACCACCGCGTCCCCCGGCAAGCCGAAGTGGTATCAGCTCTACAAGGACACGCCCGACTGGAGTCGGGGCCGATGGTCCAACTCCGACCGCCGCCCGGCCGAGGCATCCGAGCAGGCCTGCCACATCCTCGACGCGGCGTTCACCGCGCGACTGCTGCTGGAATGGGCCGCGATCACCGGCGACGATGACGAAGTCTTACCATACGTCGAGCGGTTCGCCGATCGACTGTGTCGCCTCCAACGTCCCAGCGGCGCGTTTCCCGGATGGGTCGAACCCGACGGGCGCGTGCCCGCGCAACTGGCCGAAGGTCCCGAAACGGCCATGGGGGCCACACTGCTCTTCGAATTGGCCGCCCGACAGCCCGAGCGCGCCCAATGGCGCGAGGCCGCCACCCGGGCTGTGGACTACCTCCTGACCGATCCCATCCCGACCGCACGATGGGAGGACTACGAGACCTACTACTCCTGCAATCGTTGGGGAACGCCGCAGCAAATGGGCAAGCGCGTCGAGCGCAACGGCGTGTTCAAGCAGAACAACCTTTCGATCTTCTGGTGTGCCGAGGCATGCCTAGCTGCCTACCGCGTGCTGGGCGAAGAGCGATTCCTGCGATTGGGTCGGCGCCTGCTCGACGAGCTTTCGCTCTACCAGCAAGTCTGGGATCCGCCGTTCGTTGCCGCGCCTTGTCACGGCGGATTCGGCGTCATGAACGCCGACGGCGAGTGGAACGACGCCCGGCAGAGTCTCTTCGCCCCGCTCTACCTCGAGTACTACAGGACCACGGGCGTGCGCGAGTACTTCGAGCGCGGCGTGGCCGCGGTTCGGGCGTCGTTTGCGATGATGTACTGCCCGGAGAACAAACAGGTCCGCCGACAGTACGAGCTGCGTCATCCGTTCTTCGGCCCGGAAAGCTACGGCTTCATGATGGAGAACATCGCCCACGGCGGCCCGGCCCCGGCCGACGGCAGCGCCATCGGACCGTTCACCATCTACACCTGGGGCAACGGCGCCGCCCTCGCCACCGCGGCCAAGCTGCGCGACCTCTACGGCGATCTGTACATCGATACGGCGCGCAAGGTGGCGTTCGGCATCGACGGGTGCACCGCAGCCATGAAGGGAAACACGGTCAATGTCAGCGACCGTTACGGGCGGAGCGAGTTGACCGCGGTGTACGCAAACGGAACTCGGAGGCGCGTCGCAATCCAGGACGGCCAGGGCAAGATCCCGGCAGCACCATGAGTTCGCATAGCGCCCTGACAATCACCCCTGTGACGCCGCTTTGTTGACAACGAGGCGCGACTTTGCGACGCTGAGTCGACGGGGTGCGTTGTCCCACCACCGGCGCTGCGCCACCCGGGATCGGAGCAGAATACGCTGATGCGCAAGGGGCTCGTCGTCTCCGTGCTGTGTGCCCTGGCCTGCTGCGCGACGGCACCGGCCGCGCGGGGAGACGCGCCGAAGAACGTCATCCTGTTCATCGGCGACGGCATGGGGTTTGAGCACGTCAAGGCGGGCGGGATGTACGCCAACGGCGCAGCAGGAACGCTTTCCTTCGAGGCGTTTCCGCACCGGGCCGAGATGACCACGCACTCGGCCGACAATCCGATCACCGACTCGGCCGCTTCCGCAACGGCGATCGCCACCGGCCACAAAGTGAACAACGGCGTGGTCGGCATGGCCTATCCCGCCAACGATACATACGTGGAAGGCGAGGAAATGCTGACCCTCCTCGAGCACTTCCGGGACGAGGGCAAGAGCACGGGGATGATCACCATGGTGTATATGCCGCATGGGACGCCGGCCGGCTTCGGCGCCCACGAGCCGAGTCGTGACAACAAGCCTCGGATTGCTGACGACTACCTCACCCAGACGCGACCGAGCGTGCTGCTTGGTGGGGCCAGACACATGGAAGGTGCGGCGGCGGCCGGCTACACGGTTGTCACGACCCGCGCCGAGATGCTCGCCTTGAACACGGATGACGAGACGATGGTCTCCGGACAGTTCGGGGACGCGTTGCCCTACGAATACGACGGCGACTTCACCGCGCTGCCTCACATCTGGGAGATGACCCAGACCGCTCTCGACATCCTGGACAACGACCCGGACGGGTTCTTCCTGATGATCGAGGGCGGAACGATCGACTGGGCCGCGCACGACCATCTCGTCGGTCCATTGGTTGGCGAGGTGGTCGGGCTGGCTCGTGCCGTGCAGACGGCGACGGACTGGGCCCAGGGTCGCTCGGACACGCTCATCCTGGTGACCGCCGACCACGAAACCGGCGGACTGACCGTGCTGCAAAACAACGGGCAGGGCAAGCCCCCGGACGTGTCGTGGTCCAGTGACGAACACACGGCGGCGAATGTTCCCATCTACGCCTGGGGGGCGAATGCCGAGTTGGTCTCCGGCGTGATGGACAACACGGACCTGTTCGGCGTGGCGACTGCGGCAGGCGCAGGGCGTGGGCTCTCCGCGTGGGGAGTGATCGCGGTGACGGTTGCCGTGCTCGTGCTGGGGACCTCGATGGCCGCCAACCGCAAACGCAAGGGCAAGAGCGCCATTGCAGCACCACTCGAGAGGGGAAGAAACGATGCGTTCTAGACACCTGATTCACCGGCGCCCGTCAGCCGCGGGCTTGGTACTCCGATCGTTCCATTTGTCGATGGTCTGCGCGTGCGTGCTGGCGTCGGCACGACCGGCATCCGCCGAACCGCCCCACCGCATCGAAATCGATGGGGAATTCGACGACTGGGCGGCCGTCCCGTCACGCACCGACCCGGTCGGCACGGCCTTTCACAACGGCATCCCCGACGTGCACGACACCAATCACGATCAGCCCGGCGACATCCCGGGCTTCGTCAGTCACCCCGACGTCGATATCCTCGAGTACAAGTTCACACACGACGAGAACAACCTGTACGCCTACTTCCGCGCCACGGGCGAGATCGGGCGGACCCAGACCGATCCGCCAAAGGCCGGCCGCTACTACGTCATCGTCACCATTGACGTCGACAACGACGACACGACGGGATACTGGCTGCACGAAGGAGGCTACTACCCGACGAGCCACGGGTACGACATTTACATGGGGATCGAGTTCTACGACGGGCGGTTCAACAACGGGCGCTACGTCAACCATGGTGCCCGCAACCAGGCCGAACTGAACCAGGCCTTCCTGGACCAGCGGAGCGGGATCGTCAGGGTCCGGCCCGGCAGCTACGATTGGCATACGGAATGGGTGTGGTTCGATGATCTATCCGGAGAACACCAGTTGCCACCACCGGATGACGCGGCGAGCATCACATTCATCGTGTGTCAGGGGCCGCCGTACGACGGCATCGTCGAGGGGGCGTTGTCGGCCGACAGCCGCGAGTTGGAAATGATGGGCCCGTTCCGCGGTTGGATGCGACATCCCGGCGGGACCCCCATCATGAAGCTGGACAACACGATTGACATCTCCTTCTCGCTGGAGGCGAGCGGCGAGCTGGCACCCGGCGGAACCTGGGCTTCCGACACCGCCGAACCCATCATCGGGTACCGCTTGGACCCGCCTCCGCCCGTGCCCACGTTGTCCGGACGGGGAATGACCGCGGCCACGATGTTGCTGATGGGCGTGGGTGTGCTGATCGCAAGCCGCCGCAGATCCGTGACACCGCTCCGTACTTGAGCTATCAGTCACCCCCAACGGCTGAACGCCGACTTGACGGTAGCACGAGTCGATCCGTCGGATCCGTGGGCCCGATCCACGTACTCGATCCGCCCGAGGGCATCACGACATGAGCAGCCACGCTCCGCCAATCGCCGCGATCTTCGCACCGCGCGACCAGGGTCCGTGGCTGTTCGGCCGCAACACGGACCTGGTAGCATTCGGGGGAAGTGCAGCCGCCTCGTTCGCCCTGCTCGCGATTGGAAGTGCCCTCGGCATACTGCACGCCGAGACACCGCCCTGGGTGTGGCTCGCGAGCGTGGTGGCGTTCGACGTGGCCCACGTCTGGTCGACCGCATTCCGCGTCTACCTCGACGGGCGCGAGGTGCGCCGGCGCCCGCTGCTCTACATCGGCGCCCCGATCGGCTGCTACCTGCTCGGCGTGGCGCTGTACACAGTCTCGTCACTGACGTTCTGGCGCGTGCTCGCCTACGCGGCCACGTTTCACTTCGTGCGGCAGCAATACGGCTGGGTGGTGCTGTACCGACGCCGGGCCGATGAGCGAGGCTCACTCGACCGCATCCTCGATACAGCCACCATTTACGCCGCGACGATCTACCCGTTGATCTGGTGGCACGGGCACCTGCCGCGCAACTTCTACTGGTTCCTCGAGAACGACTTCGTGGCCGGCCTCGCCACGCCGGTGGCCCAATACCTCGCGCCGCTCTATTGGGGCCTGCTCGTTGCGTTCGTGCTGCGCCAAGTCATGCTCGCGGCCACGGGTCGATCCGTCAATGCGGGCAAGGTGCTGATCGTGCTGACCACTTGGGCATGCTGGCACGTCGGGATCATGGTCTACGACAGCGACTACGCATTCACCGTCACGAACGTGCTCATCCACGGCGTGCCATACATGGTGCTGACGTATCGATACGGCCGGGCCCGGGCCGAGCAGGAACCGTCGAGCCTGATCGGGCGCATCCTCAACGGCGGCGTGGCCGCGTTCATGGCATTCTGCGTGGTGGCCGCCTTCGCCGAGGAGACGCTCTGGGATCAGTACATCTGGCACGATCACGAATGGCTGTTCGGCGAAGGCATGGACCTCGCCGGGTGGGCGTTGGTCCTGCTCGTGCCCTTCCTCGCCCTGCCCCAGGCCGTCCACTACGCGCTCGACGGATTCATCTGGAAAGTCCGTCGCGGCAACCCGACGCTCCAGGCGGAACTCAGTGGTGGAAGTTGAACACAGCAAGCACATCGGAGCCCCAAGCGCAAACGCGGGGCCGTTCTCAAACATGCGGAGGTCGACAGATGAAAAGACTGGCGCGTATCGGCGGACTGGCGATCTTGCTCTGCGCCGGGTCGGCGCGGGCGGGCGAGTTCTACGTCTCGCCGAAAGGTGACGACGCCAACTCGGGGACGAAGGACAAGCCTTTCGTCACGCTGGGCCGGGCACGCGATGCCGTGCGCCAAGCGAAGGCGAAGACAGCGGCGTCTTATCGCGTGCTGATTCGCGGCGGCACCTACTTCCTGGACAAGCCGGTCGTGTTCCGTCCCGAGGACTCCGGTACGAAAGACGCTCCGATCACGTACATGGCCTATCCGGGCGAGACACCCGTTCTTCACGGAGGCAGATCGATCACCGGGTGGAAACGCGCCGATGGAGACACGTGGACGGCGGAGATCCCGCAGGTGAAGACCGGCGACCTGTACTTCCGCCAGCTCTTCGTCAACGGCCAACGCCGGCGTCGAGCCCGGTTGCCCGCAGAAGGCTGCTACAAGATTGCCGCACCCGGGAAGCCGCGAAAGTGGGGCTTCCAGTTCCAGCCGGGTCACCTCAATCCGCAATGGCGCAACCTGGATGACGTCGAAGTGGTCGTTCTGCAGTTCTGGACCGAAGCTCGGTTGCGCATCGCGTCCATCGACCCAGCCGCGAACACCGTGAAGTTCACGGGCCAGGTGTTCCGCCCGGTAGACTGGAACAAGGGCTGGTACGTCGAAAACGTGTACGAGGGGCTGACCCGGCCGGGAGATTGGTACCTGGATCGGCAAACGGGCGTGCTGCATTACCGACCTCTTCCCGGCGAGAAGATCGAGGCGGCGGACGTGGTGGTGCCGGTGGCCCGGCACTGGCTGCGGCTCGAGGGCGACTACAAACGCGACAAGCTCGTCGAGCACATCACGTTTCGCGGGCTGACCCTTCAGTACTCGAGTTGGGGCCTGGACGAGAAGCTGGGCTACAGCTATCCCCAGGCGGCCGTGGAAATCACGCCGGGCGAGTTGCTCTGGGCGGGACATCCCGCGGAAGGACTGAGCACACCGCAGTCGCAAATCGAGGTTCCCGCAGGAATCTACGCGGTGGGCGCTCGTCATGTCCGGATCGAGGAGAACACCATCGCTCACACCGGTGCCTGGGGGATCGACCTGTCCAGGGGCTGTCAGGACAACACGGTTGCGGGCAATCACATCCATGACCTTGGCGCGGGCGCCGTCCGCGTCGGCAGCACGGACGTGACGTTCGACGACGCGGAAGAAGCCTGTCGCAATGCCATCCTCGACAACCACATTCACGACGGCGACAACGTCTACCTGGGCGCCCCTGCGGTATGGATCGGACAGAGCAGCGGGAACCGGGTCGCCCACAACGAGATCCACGGCGCCTTCCAATGGGCCGTTTCGACCGGGTGGACGTGGGGGTACATGCCGCCCAATCGCGCTCGGGACAACATCATCGAGTACAACCACGTGCACCATCTGGGCGCGGGCGCGCTCGGCACGCACGGGGCCATCTACTTCATCGGCATTCAGCCCGGCACGACGGCCCGCTACAACCTCGTCCACCACATCGGCGGCCGCGGGAGCGGTATTGTCCTCGACAACGCCTGCGTCGGCATCGTCGTCGAGTACAACGTCGTCCACCACTGCGATTACTCGGCCTTGATGAGCAACCACAACGTGCTCGGCAACATCGTGCAGAACAACATCTTTGCCTTCGCTCGCGACCAGCAGGTGCACCGCATCGGCGATATGCCGAAAGATCATGCCCGCATACACCAGACCGCCGTGCTCTATCGAAACATCTTCTGCTGGAAGGACAGCAAGCTGTTCAAGCGTGACTCCTGGCCGAACTACGACGTCATCATGGACTACAACCTCTACTTCGATGCCACGGAGGGCCGTCCCACGAAGCTGCAGACGTTCACGCTCGATGAATGGAAGAAGAAGGGCTTGGATCAGCACTCGATCGTCGCCGACCCACTTTTCACCGATCCCGACAACGGAGCGTTCACTCTCCGACCGAACTCCCCGGCGTTCAAGCTGGGCTTCCGGCCGATCGACCTGAGCCGCGTCGGGCCCCGCGTGCGACAATCCGATTCAGGGTCCGGCTGACGGGTAGAAGCAGGCCACGATCGTTCACTCGCGCAGTTGAACTTCGATATCGGCCAGTCGGGGCAGGTCCTCGCCCCAGACCAGGTACTGCGCCGCGACCGCCCGCTCATCCTCCTTGGTCAAGCCCACGATGCGGAAACTGCGTCGGATGCAGTCATCGGTTTGCATGACGCGGTTCGTGTAGTCCAGCCTCATCGGATAGCCGTCATTCCATCTGCGTACGGACGGGGTCAGTTCCCGGCGCGGGCAGTAATCAACCCAGGCAAGGTTCTCCCGGACCTCGGGCATTTTCGCATAGAACAGTGCACAGCCGTGCTTCTCAACCGGATCGAGCAGGGCCATCCAACCCTGCTCGGGCCGATGCTCGAGATACCGATGTCCGTATACACCGACATCATGCATCGAGACGCGCTGCGGCGTGCCGGCCACAGGCACGAGAAGCACGTCCTTCGCGTCGGGCTCCTTCCCCACCGTGGTGTAGAAGGTGTACGAGGCCGACCACTTCTTGTCGGACCACCGGTAGTCGACCCGCTGTTCGAGGTCCAGCACGGGCACCTTCGAGTACATGGCGAAGTAGTGCGTGACGCTTGCCTCGAAGGTCCGGTGTCCGGCCTTGTCCTTTCGGATCGTCTCGGGAAGGCGCGTCCTCACGATCAAGCGGAGCGGACCCGAGATGATCGGCTCGGGCTTTGTCCAGCCGCCGTCGCCGCCCCACGGATTGCTGAAGAAGAGATTCCCCCAGTTGTGTCGGATCCTGGTAAACGCCTTGCCGTCCAGACTGCATTCCGTGATCGCACCGGCCCCGTAGTTTTCGATCCCGTGCTCGCCCGGGCGCCTGGCCGGACCTTTGAGATGGGCGGTCAGCCGTCCGTTGCCCAAGACGCCGTCGGCGGTGGCGGTGCTGATCGGCTCGAACGTAACGTCTGCGTCGGGCCATTTCGGCCGATCGACCGGTCGACTGTCGCAGTAGAGGTGGTACGTGGCTGGTTCGCCGGCCGACAGACTGACCGCGAAGACCAACTCGTCGTCGTAGTCCAGACGTCCGTTGCCGTCGACCCGGTAGTGCCCCGTCCCGTCCCGTTCGTCCGCCTGGACGGGCACCTCCTTGCCACCGGCAAAGGCGCGGACCGAACCCCAGGAAAGGTTCGCCAATCCCGTCAACTGATAGATGTCCTTTCCGCTGAGAACCAGCGGCTGACTGGCCGGTGCTGCGCCCGTGGGCTTGAAGCTGACGATCACGCGGCAGCGGCACTCGTCAACCGCCCAATCGTCGAACGCCGGTCGGATGACACAGCGCGCGGCCGCTCCCGGCTCCAGGACCGCCCTTGCCGGGCCGAGCGAGTGAACGGGCGGCAGTTCGGGCAGGTCCGGCTGCCCCCGCCGCGCTCCCTTGGGCGCCGGCTTGACCAGGATCGCCGCGCGGTCCGGCACCGCGGGCGGCGACCATGGCTTGGTCGGCACGTGGGCAACGATGGCTGCGGAAAGCCCGGACCCGAGCACGGGGTCCTTGTTCCCCGTGAGGACGTCGATGCCCTTGACCTGCACGGGCGGAACCTCCGGTGCAGCTTCCCCGGAGCGCATGGCGACGTTGTAGTGGAAGTAGCAGGTGACCGAACCGTCGTCGCTGGTGATTTCGAAGTACCTTCCGCCGGACTCCCATGGCGCAAAGTGCTTCTCGGAAACACCATCCATCCCGTTCGTGTGCAGTAGCCCTTTGATGAGGTCGTAGACGAGCCGCTGCCAGTCCGGGTCACGCCCATCATTCTCAGGGCTGCCCGGCAACACGAGAACTTCTCCGCTCCCGTAGGGGACGTGGTACGCGAAGCGGTCGGCCTTGCGCACGCCCTTGCCGACGGCGAACTCGAGCGTAGCCTTGACGCTGAGCTTGTAGCGCTCGGCCAGTCCGAACCGCTCACGCCACCACTCGTCGGGCTCATACGTACCCGAGACGTCAACGGGCTTGTCGCCGGGGATCAGGAGGCGCTCTTCCCCGAGGAAAGCCGGCCCGTGCCCGAAGACCACGGCCAGGCCGCCGTTCGCCACGTAGTCCTTCAAGCCCGGATGGCCCGCCCCGTCGGCCAAGACAAGTCGGTAGCGGCCAAGTTCTACCCCTTCGGCGTCGTAATGATGGGCAACGTCGAAGTCTTTCAGGTACCGGCTCGGTATGCCCCAGCCGCCGCAGATCACGAAAACGCCCGGCGTGTGTCGGAACACCGGCAGCGTCGAGAACGTCCCGTAGAGGTTCTCCATAACCTTCCACAGATCGTCTCGCTGGTAGCAGCGACGGGGTTCCTCCCACAGGTGAATGATGTGGCTGCCGGCCGCGTAGATGCTGGCCAGCATCGTCTTTCGGGCGTTCGCGTCGAGGTTGTCCCTCCCCACCCAGGACATGAACTCCAGTTCTTTGTCGTAGTCGAGCGTTCGCAGCGTCCGGGCAAAGATGTAGTTCCGAAGCGGGCTGCTGTAGCAGTTGGCGGTGAAGCCGTCGATGTGGTTGAGCATGGCGGGGGTGTCGGCCATGACGTTGCCGCCGAAGTTCGGCCCATCCCAGGTGGTGGCCAGGATGCTGGGGTATTTCTCGCGAAGGTGGTCGGCGAATCGGTTGGCGGCCAGCGCCTGGGCGCGCCGGCCGACCCACTGTCGGAACAGGCTTCGTTCCGGCCCCGCCCAGATGGCAGCCTCGAACAGGTCGTACCCGCTGAAGCGCTGGAAGTCCTGGTTGTGCCGGCGGAGCGAGAGAATCCAGGGTCCGCCGTACGTGTCCGCGCCGCTCCAGCCGGTGTAGAACGGGGACGCGTAACCACCACCGCCGCCGTCCAGGAGGTTCTCCGGTTCACCCGCTTCCTGCTCGTCCGTGGCGAACTGCATGCCCGTCTCCTCGAGCATGTGGGCGGCATGGATGTGCTCCGGCCCGACCGATTCGATGATCGGATCCACGATCTCACGGAAGAAATCCGCACGAATCTTCGGATCCATGGCGATGTTGGCAAACGAGAAGCGCGACCACGAACCCCACCATATTTGGAGGATGAGCTTCTTGCCGGAGCGGGCCAGGCGTGCGGCGACCTCGCGGCCGTGCGGAGCGGGGGCACCCATCTGCACACCGACGTACTGGATTTCCCGCGCCGCCTCCAGCCGCTGCAACTCCTGTTCCGTGAATCGCAGGCCGTTGTTGTAGACCATGCACCCGACGTTCTCGGCCCGAGCATGCGGGCCCGCCATCACGCAGAATGATGCAAGCCCCGTCGCAAACGCCATGCGAATCGCGTTCATCTTCTCTCGACCTCACCGACCGTGACGGACCCCGCGGCCTGTCCGCACCACAAGCGGCACTCCGCAGCAACGTCTTCCGGCGATGCGTCGTCCAGCCCGACCACGCGAAACCGGTGCCTGAGCGTCGCGGGGGCCTTCAGATCCTCGTAGACGAACGACATCCTGTTCACCGTCGACCACATTTCCCAGCCGGCCTGAAACCCGATCCGCACAGACAAGGGCGCATCGTCGCCGTACTGACCGTGCCCGTAGAAGACCGCCAGACCCATTCGTTGCTTCCGGTCGAACCAGGCGTACCACCGATCGCGGGCCTCTTCCGTACTCACGAGGCCGCCGTTGTTGTTCTTGGCGATGTTCTTGTCGGCCAGAGGAAACTTGCGGACCGAGCCTGATGAGCCATCCCAGAGCACGTCTTCGGCGTCACGTCCGCGCCCCACGTGGAACTTGTCTGTATACGTCGCGATCCAGTTCTGCGGCACCGTCGAGCAACGCACCAGGTCTTCCACGTCGTAGAGAGGCACGCCGGTGAACATGGAAAAGTACCGGGTCACATCGGCTCGGAGCGTGATGGAACCGTCGGCAGCTTTGGTCGTGGAATCGGCGCAGCTCACGCCGACCACTTTTCGAACCGGTCCGTCCACCAGCAGCTTGACCGCCCGCCAGCGATTCTCTACGCCGGTTGGGAACGGGTGCCCGCTCATGAACACACTCCAGTTGGTCCCCTGGGCATTGAGAACGCGCCGGTTCCACATCAACCGCACGACTGCCCCTCTCCCGTAGTTGGCCCGCGCGTGCGCCGCAAGGTCGAGTAGCCCCGTACCCTGCACGCCGATCTCCAGACCGGCCGTCGAGAGTATCCGGTGGGCCTGGCCCCGGTGGGCAGGGATGGAGGCGACCTTCACTCCCGACGGAAACGTGACCGGCGGCCTGGGGTGCCGACTGAAATAGAGGTGCAGGCTGGTCCGGCGGTCGCTCGGACGGACGAAAACCAACTCATCCTGCGGATCCAACGTCAGATTGCCCGGCGACAGATGCTCGCCCTTGGCATTTCGGTGGTCCACCTGAAACGGCACGAGCGCGCCGTCATCGGCGAGCCGAAGCGAACCGAGCGCGACCTGCGAGCCGTCCAGCTTCTCGGCGATCTCGCCCCAGCGCAGCACCACCGGCCGGCTCGCCAGCACACCCGACTGTGCCTCGACGGCGATCGGCACACGGGCCTCCCAGCGATCATTCCACCACGCTGCCGATGCCGCGACAGTAGGTTCGGCCGGCACAGCACCCAAACAGCCGAATACGAAGAACACAAGACGGGGCAACGTCACTTTCGACGCCTCTCTCAAGAGCGCAAGACCGGCGACGCGAACGTGCGACGCCCTTGGGCAACGCGGCTTGCGCGCGGGTTACGGGCTTTCAAACGCCAGGTGCAGCGTCGTCGGACGCGTGATGTCCGCGCCGAGCCACAACGTCTGACCGTCCCACGCGTAATCTTCACGCGGCACGGGGCGTCCGTCCAGTACCACGGCGGTCAGCCCGGTGCGTGCGTCGGCCAACTCGAAGACCGGATTCACACAGGGCACGCGCGGGGCGATCCGGATCATCACCGGCGATTCGGCCACGGCGATCCGGTGCGCACGACGGTCCGCTTTCCAACCTTCGTATCGACCGCCGGTGACGGCAACGTCCGGAGGTTGTGAGTAGCTTCGCGCCCGCTTGACGAGCCGCGCGTCGGCGTCGTCGGTCATGCCGATCAGCCAGGCGAAGGTCTGCACGTGCATCCGTCGCTTCTGCCCCAACGTATCAACCGTGTCAACCATCCGCGACTCGAGTGGAGCCGGGCGGAGATCGTAGCCCCACGTCATGATGCTGTTGTGGGCGGGAGTCTTGTGGATCCCATCATCGATGCCGCGTCCCGTCGTCTGTCCCCGGGCGAGCGGCCAGTGGCTGCCCCAGTAGACCGGTGTGACCAACTGACCGCGATCCCGAAACGGCGCGTAGATCGCGTACGGCTGATGCGTCTCGCGCGGGCTGAACGAAATCGCGGTCTTGCCTTCCCGCTTGTGCAGACGGACCCGCCAAACCGCGGGGACATCTCGCGGCCTTCGATTCTCAGATTCGGGTGGTTCCAGGAAAGGAAACTGCAACGACCGTTTCCGGCCGTCCAGAAAGAGGACATCGACCAAGTTCGGCGGCAGGACGCTTAGGGGATAGGTCGACTGCGGAGTGAGGACGATGAACTCGATCAGTTCATACGCGCGGTCGGGCGTACTCGTCAGGGTGACCACGCGCGTCCCGAAACCGTCGGGGTAGAAATAGAAATCCTCGACCGCCGAGTCGCCCCAGACCTTGTAGTTGAAGTCGCACGACTGGTACTTCCAGCGAACGTGGACTCTTGATTCGGTGGATGCGACGATCTCGACGCGTCCGTACCGCAGTTCCTTGTCCATCAGCGGCTCGACCGCATCCACAAACCCGTCGGGTGGAGGGCGTGTCTCGGCCCACTCGTACGTGAAGCCGGTGTTGCGAACGCCTGCCCAGAACGGTACGTAGCTCGAGCCGCGCCAGAAGACGAATCGTGAGCCGTTCGGTAGCGAGACGACGACATCCTTCAGTGTCTCGTCCCAACCCCTCTCGTAGGCCAGCGCGTCGGTGGTACCGTCGGGGCGACGGATCAGGATCGGCGCATCGTAGCGCAGCTTCGTTTCCGAAGCTCCGAATCGCGGCCAGTTCGGTCTGGATGGGACAAGCGTGGCCGGGATCGCTTCGCGCCAAAGCTCTCCTTCCTTGCCGCGAAGCGACACGTGCAGGACGTCTCGGGTGCGAGCAGGCGCCACGCTCGGCAACGGCACGCGAATCCGCTCACGACGGTTCTTCTCGAGAGAAAGCGGACGAGAGGTCTTCCGCTCGGGAGCCGACGCAAACCACACGTCAATATCGAGGTCATCGAAATCGCGGACGCGCGACAACGCAGCAATGTCCACATGTCCGTCCTGCCCGGCTGCGAGCATCAGCCGGTCCGCCGGAACGAGAACCGCACCCAAGTCCACGGGGTTGATTACGACATCGGGTGCGGCAACGGCATCCACTTCGATCAGGGGTGGCTTGCTGGTCCGACGCACAACCTCAACCGGACCGCTCACCGAGACCCGAAACAGCACGATCTCATCCGGCCAATGCTCGAAGGTGACACGAGTGATGAACGGTGCGGCGTTCGGGAAACCGATCTTGTGGCGGGCGACAACCCTTCCATCACGAAACCCGGCCAACAGATAATCGCCCGAGGGCCGGCTCTTGGCTTGTGACTCCACCTCCACCGTGAGCGGCCGCCCGATGCGATCCAGCCCGAATGGAGGCCGCCAGGGGTGAGCGGCATCGACGAGAATGCGAATGCCGTTGGTTTCATCCTCCCCGCTACGCGCTGTCGACACGGCGCCGATCGCCGATAGGAGGAAACCATGCCGGCCGCAACGCGGATACCAGGGCTGGAAACCGGACCAATACAGGACCTGCCGACGGAAATGATCGATGGCAAGGGTCGTCCGACCGGACGACAAGTTCAGCCACGGCTCAACCGACCACACCGTGGCCAACCGGTCGAGAACCCCGTCCCGATCGGACTCTTCCGCGACGGCGGGAAGCGATACGCCGACGACCACGATCCAGCCAGTCAGCAATGCTCTCATGCGAACGCAATCCCGCGCGGCAGATCCGCGCGCACGTACGGTTGTGCAGGCACCGGGCACGCCTCGGACTGTATGGTCGTCAGCGACGGTTAGTCAATCACTGACGTCTGTCGCTCGGAGGAGCCTCGGACATGACGACTCGATTCGCAGGCCCGCCCAGTTCAGCGTGGCGTTCGATGTGTTCATCCAAGGAGGACGCGACGAGCCACTCGCTCTTCTCATCCCACAGAAAGAAGCGAGTCGATTCGGGATCGACCGGCCAGGCGATCTGGCCCGCAGCGTTGGCCACCAGCCTGCCGTTCTCGCGCCGAAGGAGCGTGGTCACGTGCACGGGTACGCCGCGATCGAGGCCGACGGCGTTGGTGAGCCCCCACGCGCAGGTGAACCCGCGACCGTACTCGCGCACGCCGTCGATCACGAACAACTGTCCGGACGACGGCGTCGGTTCCAGCGTCGCGATCGCCTCCAGCACTCGCTGGGTCACATGGGCCCGGATCGTCCACTCGTAAGTGTGGCCGAGCCGAGACAGCGTCAGGCCGAACAGCAGCGCGACAAGAGCGACGGCGCCGGCGCCTCGTGTCCACCTGCCGCGCAGCGTGCCGAACACGCCGGCGAGAACCATCGCCACGCCCATGGCCGGCCACAGGGTGTGCCGCGGCAGAAGAAGCGGCCGATCAACCAGAGCCATCAGGGCAAGCGTGGTCAGCACCATGAGCAGGCCCGTCACGATCAGGCCGAGCGTACCGGAGAATGGGGCACGTTCGCTGGGAACGCGGCGGAGGCACTGCCAGATCAGAGCACAACCAGCGAGCAGCACCACGATCGCGGCCGCGAGTCGGTGCGGATCGGCTTCCAGGAACGTGCGAAACGTCACCGCCACACCTGTGCCCAGCGCCCATTGTCCCAGCGTCTGCCAGACCGTCGTCCTCCAGAACGTGCCGACCACTTGCGGCAGGCCCGTCAAGACGTTGGCAACACTCGGCTCGACTGGCCGGCTGGTGTCGCTCGACGTCGCCATCGCAAGCAAGCCAACGACGCCGGAGGCAGCCCAGAACGGCCAGGTACCGAGCAGGTTTCGCAAGCGTGCGGATCGTTGCGGTCGGGCACCAACAGCCGCGGAGCGGCGAAAGAGACTAGCCCAGGGCGTAAGCCCTGGGTTTCCCGCAAAGCGAGAACCCGAGCCCCGGAGGGGCGAAAGATCTTGCGCGCAGACTCGCGGCGTGCTCACGAGCGCCAGCGCTGAGAACAACGCGGCAGCGCCGAGGTGCTGGTCGTGAAACATCACGGAGGCGGCGAAGCAACACACGCTCAACGCCCAACACGCCCAACCCCCCGACCGTGTGCCACGATGAAGGTACCGGTTGTACAACAGCAGCGAGGCCAGCAGCGTGAGGGCAGCCGGCAACGCCTCCGCACCGTGGGATGACCAGGCCACCGCCGCCGTGTAGGAGTGCCACGCGGCGAACACCGCGGCAGCCACGACCCCCACCGACAGGTCGCCGGTCAGGTCTTTCACAAACCGGTACAGCAACAGGCAGACGAGCACGTGCATCGCGAGCATTAGCGTCTGCTGGACTGCCGGCCAACCCCACAGCCACTTGTGCCATGCGAGAATGTCGAGCACACCGAGCGGCCGGATAGCCCCCCACTGCTCGGAGTAGTGCCGATAACCGGCAAGCCACCCGTGCTTGACGACCATGGCCCGTAGCGCGTAGTCGTCGCCGTAGTGCGCCCGCTGATCGAGCGTGAAGGCGTACCCGGCGAGCGCCACGAGCACCACGCCGATCAAGCCGACGAAACGGCCCCGGCGCGCGCCGGCGGGCTCTGATGCCGCATCGTTCGATCCAGCCGGCGAGGGCGCATGCTCGGCGCGGGAGCTTCGCATGCTCGGCTTATCGGTCACAGCAACCCGGCACTTGACGGTCTGATCGGGAAGATGCGAGCAACGCGGGGCGCATCGGACTACAATGCCCACGTGCAATTGTCTGGTCCAGCAACGACCACGGTGGGACGACAGCAGTCGCTCGCGTTCGTGCGCCCCGCCAACGCACTCTTGATGATGCTGGCGGCGGTCGTCTCGCTCGCCGCGTGCGGATGCATAGCTACAGGGCTGAATGAACCCGATCGCCTGGCACAGGGATTGGTTGTCGTTCTGCCGGGCATTGAGGGCCCAAGCCTGTTCAATGCGAACATCGCTCACGGCCTCGACGACGGTGGTGTGTCTTCCGGCATCGAACTGTTCGACTGGTCTATCGGCCTGCCGGGCGGGTTGCTCATCCATCTGGCCGATCACGAACGTAACCGCGCGCAGGCCGATCGCCTCGCTCACCGAATCACACGGTACAGGGAGAATCGCGGGAACCACCCGGTTTGGCTCGTCGGACATTCCGGCGGTGCAGGCATTGCTCTCATGACGGTCGAGGCCCTGCCCGCGTCAACGCGTCTGAGCGGGTTGATCCTGTTGGCGGCGGCCGTATCGCCCGAGTACGAGTTGTCCGGGATCCTGCCGCGGCTCGAGCACGGAGTCTGGAACTTGCACTCGCCGCATGACCGCGTGCTTCTCAACATGGGCACAACGCTTTTCGGCGGGATCGACCGCAAGTACGGCCCATCAGCCGGAATGGTCGGGTTCCAAGCACCGCGTGACTTGAACAAGCACGGGCAACGGACGTATGCGCAGAAGCTGTTCCAGATCACGTACGCGCAACCCATGCAGCAAGCAGGTCATGCGGGCGGTCACTTCGGGTGGACGTCGCGCCGGTTCTGCGCCGAATGGCTCGCGCCGATCATCGCTGCCCTCAACTCACCGGATGCGACCGTGACGCCAAGCGATGTGCAACGATGGATCACAGCAAAATCGCGCGGCATGCCGGTGCCCACAATCCCGGAGGCTACGGGAGAGGATTCCCGCACCAGCGGTTCCTCAACTCGCGCTCACTCGGGCAAGCAGAAGATCCGAAAGGCGAGCACCGGCCGGCCGGCGTCGCCGAAGTCACCGCGAAACTTGATCCAGTCGTCGGGACCGACGTTCTCCTTCGACG
>CAYMME010000027.1:0-30791 GCA_964391465.1 uncultured Planctomycetales bacterium | reverse complement strand
ATCTTCCGGTCGCCCGGGTGACGGCGGTCGACTCGAGCCCCGCGGCCCTCAAGGGCACCAAGCGGCCGAGCAGGCCCAAGAGAACACCCGCTCCGATGCAATAGCCGCTCGAGTGATGCGATTCCGATGCCATGACGTGCGCTCCGGTTGACAGCGTCAGATTGCTTCCAGGCGGACCGTGCCTTTGTAGCAAGCATCCTCCACCCTCGCAATAACACTGCGAAGAATGGAGGACCCGTGGTTGATTCCTGATGTATTCTACAGTGGCTGCTCGGTGCCGGGCAAGCGCGGCGGCGTCTGCTTCGCGGTCGCGGATCCGACCTGGTCGGGAGGCCTGCGGCAACTGTCGGCAATCGTCTCGCCCTGCTCCGTTCTGTGCTGCGCCGCAGTCTACGGCTTCTCGGGTGGCGACGGGACTGCGGGCGAGGTGCCCTGCTTCTTGTGCTTCTCACGGAGGCGGGCAAGTTCGCCGTAGTAGTACTTGTCGAAGAAGTCGAGATGGCCGTCGCCCGGCTCCCATCCCAGGTTCAGTTCATAGCCGATTTCCGTCCGGGGAAGGCGGACCTCGTGTCGGAGTGCCGCGTCGATGTGTTCGCGGGTGGGGGCCTGTCGGACGTAGCCCGGCTTGCCGGTTGACCCGGTGTAGACCCAGTATCCCACCGCGTTACTGATGTTGTAGCCGCTCAAGGTCCAGCGGAGAAAGTCATCCAGTTCCAGGTTGGCCCGGCCGGCTTCGCCTTTGTAGATGTAGTCCGCGTAGGTGTCGATGAAGGGGCAGTAGATGCGGGGACTCGCGAGCGACCCGCTGGTGCAATGGATGAAGAGGATCCGGTCATCGCCCAGCATCCGACGTGCCCTCCGGACGATCCCGTACGCGGCCCGGAAGTCGGTGGCGACCCCGTCGAAGTAGAGCCCGTCGACCTTGTACTCCCGCAGCGCTCGGTCGATCTCGCCGAAGAAGTCATCGCCGCAGTAGTAGTAGGGACTGTAATACGGAACCAGCTTCATGCCGTTGCGATGGAGCTCGCTGCGCGTGCGAACGAACTCCGCCATGTTGTCGGGGACGAAGCGGGGGATCTTCCACGGTGCCCGATCTCCACCCGGCCAGAACCAGGAATGCACCACCATCACCTTGCAGAACCGCGCCGTGGACCGGATGAGCTCGTTGGATGGATAGCAGTACGGCTTTTCGTTCCCTTCATGTGCCGCCAGGTCTTCGTAGGCGCGCTTCCAGTTGTAGGGTCGCGGCGGAAACACGGAGAACCACAGCTCCTCGCCCGCCTTCATCTCGTAGTCGACGCGCCAAGGGCTTTCGCTGAAGACGGGAGGCTTCGTGTCTGCGGGCTCGGCCGGGTAGATGCCGAAGCCACCCTGCCGGTCGATGAACATCCACCTGCCCTGCTTGTGTGCGTGGTAGACAGGGGCGAACAACCCCCTGACACTCAACTTGACGTCTTTGTGGGTTCTCAGAATGACGAGCGAGTCGCCCTGGATCACCAGATCCAACCCCCGGCCGGCAACCGGGCAGGAGAAATCACTGTGGTGTTTCACGCTCAGGGGAAGGACCCCGCGGGGAAGCTCGATCCGTGCCACTTCCCGGCGCTGCGGGATGCGTTGGAAGCACCGGATCTGTGCGCCTTCTCCGAGGAGGAATTCGGCGCCCGTCGTGACGACGCGTGCGGCCCCCTCCTTCTGAGCGATCGCCTCAATCCGCATCCCCATGAGGACTTCTTGTGCGTCTTCACCGTGAACCGATCTACCGCTGAGCAAGAGCCCGAGTACCATCGCGAAAGAAGCCGCTTTCCACATGTTCATCTTCTCCTGTGTACTGCGGGCGATTCCATTGGTATCGACTCGGCGCCTTGACCGGCGCACGCGGGCGGTCCACTCCCGGACACTCGATCATTCTACGGCCGTTGGCGTTGACCGAAAGCGCATTCTGGAACTGCGCTCGTTCGTATTGCCCGGGCTCGCCTGCTGATGTCAATGCCTATGAGCCTGCCGGATCAACTCAGGGACGCTTCTCGCCGTCCCTCTTCTTCGGCTTGAACTGCTTGAGGTAGATATCCTTGAACTGCACGATCATCGGCTTCCCGGAGCGCAGCTGCAGGCCAAGGATGCCCTCGAGATCGTAGTGCCCTTCTTCCTGGTCGATCAGCTCGGAGCACTTGACGCCGTTGATGCCCAGGATCATGTGCTGACCCTTCGCGATGATGTGATATTCGTTCCATTCCCCCTTCGGCTTCATGACGGCGTTGCCCTTGAGCTTAGTGGCCGTGCGCTTGCCGTTCTTGTCGATCACCGTCTTCTTGCCGTTGGCGGTGAGCAGCTCGGGGCCCTTGCGACTGTGGAGCTCGTCGCACACGCCGCCCAGATAGCCGCCGCTCTTGTAGATGTCCGCTTGATAGCCCACGGCTAGACCGTTGGGTTTGATCTTGCTGCGGAATTGAACGCCGGAGTTGCAGCCGTTACCGCTGACACGGAATTTGAGCTTGAGCTCGAAGTCGGCAACGTCGCCGCCTTGCCAGACCATGAACTGATTCGACGTGCAGGGGTTCTCCTTGGTCGACTGGCCGGTGATGGCGCCGTCCTTGATCGACCAGTAGCTCATGTTGAGAGCGTTCCAGCCCTCGAGCGTTTTGCCGTCGAAGATCTTTTGAAACTCACCCGCATGGAGGCTCGGCGGGGGCGGAGCCGGGCTGGTGACAGGTTCAGGCGCAACCTTCTTGCTCGGCGGCCGCGTAGCCCGGGCGGTTGCAGGTTTTCGGGCAACCGCCTTGCTCGGCGGGGGTGCCGCAGCTCCGCCTCCTTTGGCGAGCGCCCGCAGTTCATCGACGGAGAGAGCACGGTCGTAGATGCGGACATCGTCGATCAGGCCACGAAAGAGCCTTCCCTTGGCCTGCGCGTTCTCACCGATCAGCACGGGGAAATCGCTGACGCTGATGCTTGGTGAAGACTTCGCCGAGGCGTCAAGCGTGCCATCCACGAAGATGGATGTCTTGGTCCCGTCGAGGACTCCGGCGACGTGGTGCCACCGGCCGTCGGCGACGACTCTCTTTCCGTAGAGATCGCCTACCTGCCCACGCGAGAGATCCGAGCAGGCAAAACCCACACTCTTCGTATCGTTTGCCCTGTGCAGTCTCCAGGCGCGATCCCCCTTGGTCACGATGGCCTGCCACGTTTTCGTGAAGGACTCGACTCGTATCCAGGCCGACACCGTGACGCTGCCCGTGATGTCGAAGCTGCTCTCGTTCGGAATCGACACGAAGTCATCCGTTCCGTCGAACTCCAGCGCGCCACCGATTCTGCCCTTGGTCCATTTCGCGTCGCCCATGACCCTTCCGTGGTTGCCCCGACCCGAGACATCGCGCGCGATCGATCCCTTGCCTTCATCGAACGTCCAGCGGCCCACAAGTCCGCGGGCGAGGTCATGGGACGCGCTGCCGGTGTCACCTGCAGCCTCACCCGTATTGTGATGAGCGCACCGACACAGCATCGCCATGGCCAGGACGGCGATCGGAAGCCACTTTTCTTTGCGCACACCCGATCGTGTTTCAGCTGCTCGCATGATCACCTCGTTGCTGCTCACCCGTGACGCGTTCACGATAGTCGAGCGGTTCCCAGGGATCAACGGACCGCGTGTTCTTGGACCGGGATTTCCCATTTATCCGCTCTCGGATCGCCATCGTACCTGCACGGGCTAGCCGATTCAAGCGAGAGCGGCCTTGCTCCCCGTGATTCGTTCCTGGCTGGCGGCTCAAACGTACCAATCCTGTTCCAGCCACCCCTCGAACGACGAATCCCGGCCATTTCCGCGCAGCATCAACCTCTTGCCCCACGCGTCGCCAAGCTTTCGTTCGGTCGTAGCGTCGGCCACGTTGCACCAGCGGCGGTGGCACGCCGAACCAGGCAATCCGCTCCAGGATCGCAGCGAACAGCTCACGCGACCGGCCCGTCGTCGGGGATTCGATCATTCTACCCCCGCTGCCGTTGACCGAAAGTGCATTCCGGAACCGCGCTCTGCCCCGTGAACGCGGCGCACTTCAGGTGGTCATTCCGCCGAGTTCTTCTCCCGGCTCGCATCGAGCAGCGTCTTGAGCTTGCGTCTCTCACCGGAACACACGCGAAGCCAGCGAAGGGACGCAAGCACTGGTATCGCTATCTTGACGAATATGAACAAGAAGAACACGCCCGCGTGGATCGTCGAGGCTGGGACATGTTCCTGCGCGGTTGTCACGGCGAGCGCCAAGAAGAAAGCAGGCACGTCGAGCAGTATTGCGAGGTAGTCCAGAAGTCCGCACCAATGGATTCGGGCGTGGCCGACTCCGTTCCTGCACTTGACTTCGAGCAACACGGCGATTCGACAGTGCAATGTCGGACGGCCCGAAAACCACGAACTGGTGCTCCACCGATGCAGCGTCGGATTCGGGCAGTGCACCAGGATAGTGCTCGTGTCAACCCGGTTCTCGGAACAGTCGGTCGCGAAGCCCATCTGCTGGGCGAGTTCGCGTACCCTGCCAGCCTGCGGTTCGTCGACAGGCCGCTTCAGCACAACCATGTCTGCAATGGCTCCTCCGCAACGGTGCGGCCAGGAAGCGTGCCGCCAGCCGCCGGTACCCCTTGAAGTACGACGTTGTCTGGAGGCGGGTTCGTCCGTCCCCCACCCTTCGCGATACGGCTGCGAAGGATGGGGCACCCGCCCGAGTGCGTCGCCCCTTCAGGGCTTTGCGATCATGGGGCGCGACATACCCACAGGGCTTGCGCCCTGGGCTAACCACCCTACGCTCCTTCGGAGCTGCATCCGTCCCCCATCCTTCGCGATACTGCTGCGAAGGGTGAGGCACCCGTGCGGTGTTGTGGGTTGTTTCGGAATCACGCTCCCTTACGGTCGCGTCTCGGTTGCGGTTCTGCACCGGCGTTGCGGAGTGTGCTCGCGAGCATGGCGCGGGCGTCCATTACCAGGCTTAGTAGTGCGGGGACCAGGAGTAGCGTGAAGACCGTCGAGACCAGTAGTCCGCCCAGTACTACTGCGCCCAGGCCTCGGTAGAGTTCGCTGCCGGCGCCGGGCATGACCACTAGCGGCAGCATGCCGAAGATGCTGGTGAAGGCGCTCATGAAGATGGGGCGGAACCGGGTGCGGACGGATTCGCGGATGGCTTCCTGCGGGGGCAGGCCGGCGTCGCGCATGTTGTTCAGGGACTGGTGGACGATGAGGATGGCGTTGTTGACGACGACGCCGATCAGGATCACGAAGCCGAGCATGGTGAGCACGTCAAGCTGCTGGATCGGCGTTACGGGGTCGAGCGTGCTGACGAAGTGCACGAGGGCCAGGGCCATGAAGCCGCCGACCGTCGCCAGCGGCACCGAGAAGAGGATCACGAACGGGTAGGTGAACGACTCGAACAGCGCGGCCATCAGCAGATAGGTGACGATGAGGGCGAGGAAGCCGCGACTGCGCACGAGGTTCAACAGCGAGGCGGCGTTGAGTCCGGTCCACTGTCCGAACAGGGCGTTGCGCGTTTGCACGAGTTTGTCGGCGTTGCCGGCCTGGGTGATGATCACGGACGGGTCGATGCGGCCTGCGGCGCGGAGCGGACCGACGATGTCGTTGGCGACCGTAGACATCGCCGTCTCGAGCGGCATGCCTTCCGGGGCGCGGATGGTGAGCGTGACGGCCGGCATTTCCTCGATGTGGTTGATCTGCTCGGGGGCGGTGGTGGCCTCGATGTTCACGGCCGCCGAGAGCGGCACCACCTTGCCCGCAGGCGTGTAAACGGGCGTCTCGGCAACGTCCTGGATCGATTCGCCTTGCTTCCCGTCCACGATGAGGGCCATGTCGATGTCATCGCCGTGCAGTCGAAAGCCACCGACGTAGGCACCGTCCACGCAGGCCGACACGATGAAGCCCACGTCCTGCACGGTGAGGCCCAGGTCGGCGGCCTTCACACGGTCGGGGATGAAGCGGTACTCGGGCCGGCCGAGATTGAAGTTGTTGGGATTGGGCTGCGGCGGTCGCCCGAACTTCTGCATGAACTCAAAGAAGAGCTGACCGGCGGTCGCGCTGACCTTATCCAGATCGTCGCCGCGGATCTCCAAGTCGATGGTGTTACCGCCCTCGATCCGACCGAAGAGGGAAGTCTGGATGAAGATCGGGAAGGTGCCGACGATGGGTCGACACGCGCGCTCCATGACGTGGATGAGCGGTCGCACGCGGTCGTCGTCCTTCGAGGTGGCGCCCATGAAGCAACGGCCGTTGAAGGCCACGAAGAACTGGTTGCCGACCGGCGACGGCCGGACCTCCACGGGTGGGACGTATGGTCCGCCCGGACCTGTTGTCTGCGCCCCGATGCGCATCGGGACCGGCGGCAGCGCCTCGGCCTCGGGGGAGCCCGACTCGGCATCCCAGTACTTGGTGAGGTCGGTTTCGATGATCCCGGCGATTTCCCGGAAGCGGTCGAGCGAGTACCCCGGCGGGCAGATGATGAAGCCGAAGATGAGATTGCGGTTGCCCGTGGGCAGGTAGTCGGTCGGCGGGGCCAGCATCCGGCTGCCGAAGAGCGAAGCGAAGGTGAGCGTGCCGATGACGGCGAGCCGCGCCCAGAGCCGACGGTTGATCCAGAAGACGAGCCCGGCGGCGGCGGCCGCGAAACGCCCGCCGGTCTCGGCCCCGCTCGGTGCCGTCGCCTTGCCGCCGCGGAAGACGCGGGCCGAGAGCATCGGGATCACGAGCATGGCCACGATAAGCGACATGCCGACACCGGTCGAGATCGCGATGGCGATGTCACGGAAGAGCTGCCCCGCTTCTTCCTCGACGAAGACGACGGGCAGGAAGACGGCCATGGTCGTGAGCGTGCTTGCGAGCACGGCGCCCCAGACCTCGCGCGTGCCTTCGAAGGCCGCCTCGAACGCGTGCTTGCCCATCTCGCGGTGGCGGTAGACGTTCTCGAGCACGACGATGGCGTTGTCGACGACCATCCCGACGGCGAAGGCGAGCCCGGCCAGCATGACGACGTTCAGGTTGCGACCCATCATCGCGATCGCGAGCAGCGTGGCAATCACCGAGATGGGGATGGAAGCGGCCACCACGAGCGTGGCCCGACCGCTGCGCAGGAAGGCCAGCAGCACGATGATCGCCAACGTACCGCCGAAGAGAAGGTTGTTGCGGACGAGCCCGATGGCCGAGGTGATGTACACCGTCTCGTCGTAGACCTGCGTAAGCTCGAGCCCCATGCCGCGCGGCTCGAGCATCTCGCGATTGACCTTCTCGATCTACCCGCGGAGGCCGTCCATCACCTCGATGACGTTGGCCCCGGTCTCGCGCCGGGCGGGGAGGGCCAGGACGAAATCGCCGGTCGATCGCACGAACGAGTACTGCTTCTTGTGGGAGATCTCGACGCCGGGCCGCGAGCCGTCGGGTTCGGGGTCCTTGACCACGTCCCGCACGAACACCGGCCCGCCCGACTGATAGGCGACAACGGTGTCGAGGATCTGCTCGGTGGTCTCGTACTGGCCGACGGTGCGGTAGGTGTAGTCCCGCCGCCCCTGGGCGATGGTTCCGGCCGAGATGTTGGTGTTCTGCCCCCGCAAGGCTTGAGCCACGTCCCGGAACATGAGCCTGCGGGCGGCAAGCTTGCCGGGGTCGATCCGGATCTGGACCTCGCGCTCCCGCCCCCCGTAGACCTCGATCGACGCCAACCCGTCCACGCGCTCGAGTTCCGGTCGGACCTTGTCATCGACGAAGTCGCGCAAGGTGCTCACGTCCACGTCGGGGTCGTGGCAGCGGAACACGAGCCAGGCGATGGGCGACGCCATCGCCGCGTCGGCGGCCACCACCACGGGCTCCTCGACTTCCGGCGGGTAGTTGGAGACCTGGCGCAGCTTGTCGGATACGTCGCGCAGAGCGATGTTCTTGTCGACACCGACAAAGAACTCGAGCGTGACCTCGGCCCGGTTCTCCGTCGCCTGGGAGACCATCTTCCGCAGCCCGGTGACGCTCTTGAGTTTGTCTTCCTGGCGGTCGACGATCTCGCGCTCGACCTCCTGCGGGCTCGCGCCCTCCCAGAGCGTGGTAACGGTGATGCGCGGTTCGTCGACGTTCGGCGTCAGTTGGATCGGGATCTGGAAGACGGCCAGCAGCCCGAACAACGTGACGAGGATCACGCCGACGATGACCTTCACCGGGTTGTCGATGGCAAAGCGAATAATTCCCATAGGGTGGGAGGTCCTACGCGCGTCAAACCACGCATTATACGCGAGAAATCGGCCGGAGGGGAGGTGAAGAAGTGAGAGCTGAGAAGTCAGAAGTGAGATGCCGGGCGGTGGCTGGGTGCCCCATCCTTGGCCGGCCGAAGGCGGGACAAGGGTGGGGGACTGATGCGGATGGCGACATGTACGTCCCCCACCCTTCGCATACTGCCGCGAAGAATGGGGCACCCGCCGAGCGATCGGCCGGAGGGGAGGTGAGAAGTGAGAAGTGAGAGCCTTGGCGGTGGCGTATGGGTAGGCGAGGGATTCTGCACATAATCGTGTCCCCCACGTCTGAAGACGTAGACCACCCTTCGGCGGTGGGTGTGAGTGACGCGGTGGCTCGATGCTCGTCCGGCTTGAAACGGGCCGTTGGCCGCCTTAGGGTCTTGTCTGACTGGCGCATTCCGACGCATAACGCTCGCTCTAGGTAGGAACGCTCAATGGACTTTGTTTTTCGCAGAACGTACCGCGGCCCGATTCGGCTGGCCGTGTTCGACTGGGCCGGGACCACGGTGGACTACGGCTGCCTGGCCCCGGTGCAGGTATTCGTCGACGTGTTCAAGCTGCGCGGCGTCGAGATCACGCTCGACGAGGCCCGCGGCCCGATGGGCCTGGCCAAGAAGGACCACATCGAAGCGTTGTCCAAGACCGCCCCGATCGCCGCACGGTGGCGCGAGGCGCACGGCCACGACTGCACCGAGCAGGAAGTGACCGACATGTACGAGAAGGACTTCAAGCGGATGCAGGTCGAGTCGACGGCCAACTTCACCGACTTGATCCCCGGCATCGTCGAGTGTGTCCGCGACCTGCGGGCGCGCGGGATCAAGATCGGCTCGAGTTCGGGCTATTTCACCGAGGCCATGGAACTCGTCTATCGCGCGGCCGAGCGGCAGGGGTACATGCCGGACTCGAACTTCTGCACGAGCGACGTCCCGGCCGGCCGCCCCGAGCCCTGGATGATGTACGCGAACATGCGCGAGGCGCGGGCGTTCCCACCTGAGGGCGTGATCAAGATCGGCGACACGGACCCCGACATCGGCGAAGGCGTCAATGCCGGGACGTGGACGGTCGGCGTGTCGAAGAGCGGCAACGAGGTCGGCCTCACCGAGGAGGAGGTGAACCGGCTCACCCCTCAGGACCGGGCACTGCGGATCTCCCTCGCCGAGCGCAAGCTCCGCAAGTGCGGAGCCCACTACGTCGTCGAGACGGTCCGCGACCTGCCGGCGATCGTCGACCGAATCGAAAGGCGACTGCGCTCCGGCGACCGGCCGTGAGCGCGCAGCGGGCGGTCTTCCGCACGCAGCGAGCGGGTGCCATGGCCAAGCCCGGCGCAGCCGGGCGCCGCCATGCATGACGGCAAGGACGCGTGCGGCCGGCAACCTGGCGTATTGCGGCAAGGATAGCGGCGCCCGTTCCGCTGGCGCGGACCGGGCTTGGCCGTGGCACCCGCGCGGCATGAATGGTTCGGCTCGGGCGCGTGACACGTCAAACAGGTAGGGAACCATGCACACGAAACTCGTTCGCCTCACGGTCACGGCGTCGTGCGTCCTGGCCATCGGGACGCAGTTATGCGGTTGTGCTTCTCCGGCACGGCGTCCCGCTGCGCTTCCGCCGCCGCTGATGGGCGAGATCGAGTTCTCGACGCTGGTCACGGCCCAGGACGTTACGCGACACCTCTCGACGGAGAGCGATTGCCGGGAGGCGGCCGGGCGATTCCGCGCCCTCGGCCTGCGGCGCATCTGGGTCGAGTCGCTCCGCAGCGGCCACCGTGTCGAGCTCGACGTGCTGCGCCGCGCCCGCGACATCTTCCGTGAGGAGGGATTGATCGCCTCCGGGGCACTGACACCCACGTGGGGTGAGGGCTTCGGCGCGCGTGACTCGGGCGGTCACTTCCTGTGCTACAGCGCCCCCGAGACGCACAAGGCACTGGCCGAGACGGCCCGTGACGCGTGCCGCATCTTCGACGAGGTCATGTACGACGACTTCCTCGCCACACACTGCCGGTGCGAGCGATGCACTCGCGAGAAGGGCGACCGAACGTGGTGGGAGTACCGTTGCGAGATCAAGAGTCGGGCGTCGCGTGATTTCATCGTTCGGCCCGGGCACGAGGCGAACCCCAAAGCGGTGATCATCATCAAGTACCCGCAGTGGTACGACAAGTTCCACCGGCACGGATACGACGTGATTCGTGACACGGCCGCGTTCGACGCCGTCTGGGTCGGCACCGAAACCCGTGGGCCGGACACGCCGCGGTTCGGGTTCGTGCCCACGTACCAGTCAACCAACGTCTTCCGGTGGCTGTCGAGTCTCGGCCGCGGCAAGACGCGCGGCGGATGGTTCGATCCTTACGACTGCACGCCGGACGAGTACGTCGACCAGGCCTACGCCACGGTGCTGGCCGGGGCGACCGAGCTCATGCGGTTCAACGGATTCGCCATCATGCCCGACGGGAAGCACGCACCACTGATGGCCGCGTTCGCCGAGCATCGCCCGCACGTCGAGGCGCTGGCCCGGCTGTTGCACGGACGGACGCCGTTGGGGCTGATCGCCTACAAGCCGGCGTACAGCTCCTCCGGCGACGAGGACTACTGGTTCGACTACTTCGGCAACCTCGGCGTCCCGCTCCTGGCGACCGCACACTTCCCGCAGATGCAGAAGGCCACGACACTGGTCCTGACGCGAGCGGCCCGGCACGATCCGAAGATCGACGAGCGAGTAATCGCTTGGACCGAGCGAGGCGGCTCGCTCGTCGCGTCCGCGGGGTTCGTGACGGCCGCGTCGCGCGAAGTCCAGACGCTCTTCGGTCTCGAATGGGCAAAAGCCCAGCCCCCCAATGCGCGGTCGCTGTCGGTCGACAACAAGATCGTCAACGTGCCGCAACGCATACCGCTCGGCGATACGCTCGGCTTCAGCGGTGCGGCAGTTCGAGTGACCGGGCTGGTTGGCCACAAAGCAATCCCTGTGTTGACGGTTGCCGAGCCGTCATCCGGCAAGTTCGCCGCTGTTCTGAACCTGCGCACGCACGACATCGACGAAGAGCTGTTGATGAACAAGCGCGTGCCTTGGATCGACCTGCCCGAGCTGGTGGCCAACGCGATTCGCGACGTCGCGCTGTCGGGCACCGGGCTCGATGTGGACGCCCCGGCCCGTGTGAACGTGCATCCGTTCACGGGCAACTGCATCGCCCTGATCAACGCGCGCGACTCGGAAAGCGCCGTCCGCCTGAAGCTTGGCCGCCCCTGGTTCTCGCCGTCGGTGCGCCGGTTGCGTGTGCATCCCGGAAAGCAAGTCATAAGCGCGTCGTCGGACGGTACGTTCGTCATATCGCTGCCGCCCCGTGCGCGTTGGACCTTGATCGGAGCCAATCGCGATGAAGCCAAGCGCACACCGTAGCGGCCTGCGCCTCGCAGGCCGAGCCTATGCGCCACATGAAACCGCAGCGAAGCAGTCCCTGTTGACGTCGCGGGGCATGGGTGCCATGCCCAAGCCCGCCGTCGGCGGGCGCCGGCATGTTTTGCGATCGAACATGGCGGCGCCGCTCCGCGCGGGGGGGCGGGGGTGGGCCAGGGCACCAATTTGCGGGGCACCTGCGCGGGGAGGGCCGGCGTGGGCGCGGGCCGCTACGGGGTGAGCGACGGCTTCCTATCGAGATGGGCGCTCGTCCTCGCGCTGCTCGTTGGTTGCGTTCTGGTCGGTGCGCTGCCTGCTCGGGCGGAGCGTGCGGTTCGCAAGAACCTCATCACCAACGGCGGATTCGAGGACAGGCTTGCAGGCTGGAAGGCCGCGGCGGAGCAGACACTGATCACGAAGCCCGAAGCCGCCCGGTCGGGCAAGGCGTGCCTGTCGGGCGAGGTGACCGAGCCGAAACAGGCCCACATGCTGCACCGGAAGGTGCCGGTCCGCGCCGACAACCTCTACGAGTTCGAGATCTGGGCCCGAGCCACGAACGGCACGAAGCTGGTGCTGTGGATCACCGAACCCAGGGCGGAGAAACGCCGCATGGTGACGGCGTGGACCAAGGTGACGGACAAGTGGCAGCGCTTCAGCGCACCGTTGAGCTTTCGCCGGGACGGCGACCTCGAGTTGCACATCGTGGCCCCATCGTCGCACGGGGCCCCGGCCGGCCGGATGTGGATCGACGACATCGCGCTCTACGAGACACCGATGCCCGCGTTGACCGCCGTGTCCGAGGACATCGGATTCAACGACGAGCCGTCGATGGCTCGGAGCGACGACGGAACCCTCTACGTCGCGTGGAACAGCTTCCGCGACGGGGCCGACTCACTCCAGATCGCGCGGTACGACGCGCGAGGCGAGGATCGCAAGCGTCTCGGCGCGTGGCAGGCCATCGGGGGCGAGGGTACGTACCTCCTCGGGCCGAGGGTCGTGGCGGCAGGCGACCGGGTGTTCGTGATCTACGCGGCCGAGCGTGACGGCAAGTGGAACATCTTCGCTGCGCGTTGCGGGCCGGACGGACCGAGCAAACCGATCGCGGTGACGGACGGCGCGAGCGTGGATGTCAAGCCCGATGCCGCATGGCGCAACGGCACGCTGTGGATCGCGTGGGAGTCCAACCGTAACGGCAGCCGCCAGGTGTTCGCCGCCTCGATGCAGGACGGGAAAATGTCGCCGCCCGAACCGGTGAGCCCGGCCGGCCACTCGGGCTACGCACCGTCAATCGCCGTGCTGGGCGGCGGCGAGGTGTGCGTGGCCTGGCACAGCTTCCGCGAGCACAACTACGACGTGTTCCTGCGACGGCGGCAGCCTGACGGCACGTGGGGCACGGAGCGACGGCTGACGCAGGCGCCGTCGATCGACCGGCATCCATTGCTGGTCGCACGGAAGGACGAGCTCTGGCTCGTCTATGAGAACGCCCAGACCAAGGAGTACTTGGTGACGAGGACGAATCAGCGGCGACTGATCGTGGCTCGCGTCACGCCCAAGGGGTTAGAGGCTCCGGTGAGCCAGGGCAAGTCGCCGCTGGAGGGGCGGTGCGAGGCCCCGAGCGCTGCGTTCGACGAGGCCGGTCGGTTGTGGCTGGCGTTTCTGAAGCCCCGGCTGCCGCGAGCGGGTTGGGATGTGTTCTTCACCGGATACCGCACCGGTGCCGAGCCCGGCTGGGAGACGCCCGCGCGGGTTTCGGTTCAGAAGGGAATGGACCGCCCACCCTCGTTGGCAATCGACGAGAATCGCGCCGTGCTGGCTTTCCAGTCGGACGACATCCCGAACACTTGGTCCGACGTCGACAAGACGCCTGATGCGTTCAGCGACATCTACCTGGCCGCGGTCGACCTTGGTGACGCGCCGGAGCGGTCGGAGATCAGGTGCGAGCCGCTCGTCGAACCCGAAGACGTGTTCGAGGCCGGAACGTTGCGTGTGGAGCGGGGCGAGGACGATCCGACGCCCACCATCGAGTACCAGGGCAAGACGCTCAAGCTCTTTTTCGGCGATCTGCACGAGCACACCGATGTGTCCGTCTGCAACCGCGTGGGCGACCAGTCGATCGACGAGAGCTACCAGCACATGCGCGACATCGCCGGGCTCGACTTCGCCTGCGCGACGGACCACGGCTACAACATCAACCCGTACCTGTGGGCGTACACGGCCAAGCTGGCCCGGCTCAACGAAGACCGCGGGCGGTTCTTGACCTTCCTGGCCGAGGAGTGGACTTCGAGCTTCGAGAAGTACGACGAGAAGCACCCGTTCGGCTACCACGGCCACCGCAATCTCATCTTCGCCGACCCGTACTTCCCGCGCTGGTGGAACGCGCGGAACGGACAGACCCCGGCCGACGTGTGGGCCGACCTGCGCCGTATGAACGCGAACTTCGTCCAGATCCCGCACCAGCTTGCGGACACCGGCAACGTGCCCACCGACTGGGAGTACACCGACGAGACCGCCCAGCCGGTGGCCGAGATCTTCCAGGTACGCGGGTCGTACGAGTACAAGGGCGCGCCGCGCGAGGCCAGGAGCACCACGCCGGAGTCCGGGTACTTCCTTCAGGATGCTTGGGCGCGCGGGATCGTCATCGGCGTGATCGCCAGTCCGGATCACGGCGGCGGGATGGGCAAGGCGTGCGTCTACGCCCCGGAGCTGTCGCGCGAGGCCATTCTCGACGCGATTCGCGCTCGGCACTGCTTCGGCACGAGTGCGGCCCGCATCTTTCTCGATGTGCGCGTCAACGGGCACCTGATGGGCGAGAAGATCCCGGCCGCCAACGGCAAGCCGGTCGAGGTGAAGATCCACGTCGAGTGCCCGGCCGACATCGACCGCGTCGAGCTCTGCCGGAACAACAAGTTCATCTACAGCAACCGCCCCGAAGGTCGTACGGCCGACCTCACGTTCGTCGACCGAGACCCGCTCGCCGACCCCAGCTACTACTATGTCCGTGTGATCCAAAAGGACGAGGAGATCGCCTGGAGCAGCCCGGTGTGGCTCGGGGTGGAGTAGGGTTCAGAGTCGAGGGTTCGGGGTTCAGGATCCGCGCGGCCGCGGGTGCCCCATCCATCGCGGCTGTATGCGATGGGTGGGGGACGGAGGGACCCCGGCAGTGATCGGTCCCCCACACTGGCTTCGCATTCGGCGAATCGAGGGTGGACCACCCGCGCGATCGTTTGCTCCGCGCATGGCGGTGCCCGAGCCGCTGTCGCGGACCGGGCTTGGCCATCCCCTGCGGACGTTGTTCGACGAGCGAAGGCCGCCCGCAAGAGCAACCCCTACCCCGGAAAGCTCAAACGCAGATATCCAAACCAGTACCAGAGAATCGCACCGATCAAGCCCACCGCCGCCGCGCGCATCGCCAGGCGAAACAGGCCGCTGGTGATCCGGCCGACACGGTTGAGCACGGTCGCGGTGTCATCAAGCGTGGCACCGGACGCGCCAACGGAGCCGCCGTTGCGATGCTTGCCGTGAAGATGCTTCGGGCAACCGTGGGCCGCCTTGCCGTTCCGCGAGCGAGTGATCAAGGCAAGGATCACAATCGCGATGGCGATGTAAGCAAGCATGTGCGGGTCGAACACGTTTGGCATTGGATCTCGCCCTGGGTACCGTGCCGCTCGCGCCGGCAAGCGTCTTGCTCTCGCCTCTACCGCTCCCGTAGGCTCCATCAAGCAAGGAACGTGCCAGGTGGGGTGGACCCCCTCTCGCGACCAGGAGGCCCAGTTCCGTGAGCTAGCCGGGCAGGATTGCCCACTGTTTGCCGCCCGTGGGCGGCAAACGAGGGTTCAGGGTTCGGGGTCCAGGGTTCAGGTGGGCTCGGTCGCCACCCGGAATGGAGCAGGTGAAAAGAGGCCGCCGAGACGTTTCGGCGGCCATCACTCATCCCTCATCCTTCATCACTCATCCGGTTGGCATTCCGCTCGACTCACTCACTTGCGCACGGGAAGGTTCCGGTGAGTACAATGCCGCGCGGGTGCCCCACCCTCGATTCGCCGAAGGCGAAGCCAGGGTGGGGGACAGATCATCGGCGGGACCCTCCGTCCCCCACCCATCGCAAGAGGCCGCGATGGATGGGGCACCGTCGCGAATCAAGCAACGGGCACGCGTGCGCGAGAACGTTCCGGCGAGTACAATGCCGCCGCTTGGATACTGAACCCCGAACCCTTAGAAACCCTCTGCCGGAGGCACCGACCAGCCATGTCTGCTCAATATCCCTTCTACCGTGCGGCCGGGTCGCCACACACGCTCGGCGTTCAGCACGGCGAGCAGGCCCGCGAGCGGATTCTTGCTCACCTCGAGTACATGGCGAGCACGCTGGAGATCTCGCGCGAGGCCCTACGCGGACGGGCCATGCGGTTCCAGCCGGTGTTCGACGACCATTGCCCGCACCTGATCGAGGAGATCGGGGGGCTGGCCGAAGGGGCGAACATCCCGTTTGCCGAGGCGTTGGCGGTCAATCTTCGCGGTGAGTTGGCCGGGGTAGCCGACGAGGCGTGCACGACGTTTGTCGTCGGCCCGAAGGTGACGGCCGGCGGGGAGATCTTCACGGGCCAGAACGCCGATCTGCCGGTGGAGATGTCCGACTTCGCCTATGTGCTGCACCTCGAGCCGGACGACGGGCCGGAGATTCTGATCTGGACGTTCGGCGGCATGATCGGCTACCACGGGATCAACAGCGACGCGCTCGGTCAGTTCACCAACGGCCTCGGCGGCGGGCCGGCGTGGCGCTTCGCCATCTCCCACTACCCGCTCAAACGCATGATGCTCGAATGCGGGACGGTAGAGGAGGTGGCGGCACTGTGCGACCGTGTGCCCGTGTGCTCGAGTGGCAACTACGTGCTCTGCGACCGCGAGGGCAACCTGCTCGACGTCGAGGTCACGCCCGAGGGCACGGAGCGCATGCCCGACGACGGCAAGGGCTACATCGCCCACTCGAACCACTTCCTGTGCGGGCGGCACGCGTGTCAGGCCAACTACGACCAGAGCCTGCCCGACTCGTTCCCGCGCCTGGAGCGGATGCGGACCCTGATCGAGGCCAAGCTCGGTTCGATCACGCTCGACGACATGAAGCAGATCATGAGCGACCACGGCACGCCACCGGTGTCGATCTGCCGCCATCCGCACGACGGCTACGGCGACGCCGGGCTGCCCAACACCGGCCGCACCGCCGCCTCGATCATCGCCGAGCCGGGCCGGGGCAAGCTCCACGTCAGCTTCACGAACCCGTGCGAGAACGCGTACGTGGTGTACTCGATGGTGTGAAAGCCCTACGAATGCCGCGGCGCACATCCAACCGAAGAAAGGGACAAGTCCAACTGCGCGCCACGCTGAACGAGCACCGAATTGGCACCTGCGAACGTATTTGGACTCATCCCCTCCTTCGCGCAGAGCCCCCGCTTTGCCATCGCACATCCACGCCGGTATAGTCGACGGCAGTGCTTTCTCGATTGAACAGCATCGTCCTCTGGGAATACGCGGAGGACACCCCGATAGACAAGCTGCTGCGCCATCACCGAGCCGCAAGGACTGTCGTCTACATCTGGATAGCGTCGAGCGTCCTTATGTGTTCGACGGCGGTGGACTGCTTGTTCTCGGAGGGCTGGTGGATGGAAGTGATGGTAATCGTGGTGGTCGTTGCGACGGCGGTGGCGCTGCTGTCGGCGATCCCGGGCATTCTCTGCTTGGCGTGGGTCAACGACGTCGAAAAGACACTCAAGAAACGCCGGCATTCCCTTCCGACGTCCCACCCGGTCGGGGACGAGATGCCGAGCTTCGCCATGAAGATGTGTTTCTGGTTCGCCGTCTTGGTCTTCGGTACGCACCTCGTTCGCTAGGCCCGATCCCCTTCTTCCGTACTCCACCGAAGGCGGGTTTGTCATCCGCCTACGTTGGCGCCAGTTTCGACGATGACCTCCGGGGGGCACTTTCCGGTCTTGGTCCAGGCCTCGTAGAGCCGCTTGCCCCAGTCGTCGGTGCGGTTCTCTTCGGCGAGGAACTTCATGTACTCCCATGAGACCGACTGGTACATCAGGCGGGCGGTGATCTTGGCGGCGCCCGCGGGCATGGGGAGGTCCACGTCGTCCCAGTGCTGGCCGTCGGCGTAGGCGGCACCTACCGGCGCGCAATGATGCTCGGTAAAGGCAGCGTTCTTGAAGCCCTTCGGCGGGATGCGGTTGTCCTTGATCGTCACGTCGTTCAGGATGAAGTGGAACGACGGGCCGGGTTGCTTCTTGTGCTTGGCCGCCTGGGCCGGGCTGAGGCCGGGCAGACATTCGTAGACATGCGTCTTGTCGGGGTCGAGCAGTGTCGGCACCGTCACCGGCTTGCCGTTGAGCTTGTCCTGCTTCTCGCCGTACCGGCCGATCTCCTCGAGCACCTTGCCTTCCGCGTCGAGGAACCGCACGTTGAGCCACATGCGCCGGCCCTCCGGATAGCCGGTGGGGAGCTTGTGGCCGGTCAGGTTCGTGATTCGCAATCGAAGCTTACCCGCGGCCGGGAAGGTCGCCTCCATGGTGGCCGAGGTCTTGAGCAGTTGGCGGGCGCGCTCCTTGCCGGCATCGAGCGCCGCGCGGACCATGTCTTTCCCGTCCCAGAGCAGGAAGGTCGCGTCCTGCACCCACGTCGAGCCGCCGACCGGACCGTGCCGCACGAAGTAGTCGCGATGGAGCTTGCCGTACCGTGATGCCTGTCCGCCGCCGGGGACCGTCGGGTAGTGACACGACTGGCACGCGCCCTTGCGGCCTTGCTTGGCGAAGTCGCTGAGTGCCCACTCGCTGTAGGTGCGCTCGATGTGGCCGTACGCGTGCGGCGGCTGCGTGTTCACGTCCGCGGCCAACGTCGGGTTCGAAACGTTGTGGCATTGGGCACACAACTCGCTCGATGCGTGGAACTCGGACTTCTTGACCTTGTGCGGCATGGGGCCCTTGCCGTCGCCGTACGGACCGCGGACGACATTGGCCGGGTCGACCACGACCATCGCGTTGCCGTGCCCCGGCGGCCTGTGCTTGGCGAGCAGCTTCCCTTCGGGCGAGAGCGGATCCACGAAGTGATGGCACACGTCGCAGCTCACGCCGTAGAGGTCTTCGGGGGTCAGGGCGGACGCGTCGGCCGGCGTCGAACGCCCCTCCAGCCAGCCGCGCGGTGAATGGCATCGCACGCAGAACTCGCCGACGCCCTCGATGTCCTGGTTGGCGACGGCGAGGGCTGCGCGGAAGACCGGATCCCGGGCCGATTGGGCCATCATCCCGCCCTGCCACGAGGGGTACGGGGCGTCCGGACCGCTCTTCGTCTTGTCGTGGCAGAGGAGGCACTGCTGCACCTTGGCGAATTCGATCCCGTTTTCTTTCGGTTGGGTGCCGGGCAGGAACACGTCGGCCCGACCGGCGGAGGACATGAACGACGCATAGCAGACAACAAAACCGGACAGATGCACGCAGCGCGGCATGGGGAATGCTCCCTGATCGCACGACCCGACCCGCCCGAGCACCACACCGGGCGGCAGACAGAGCATCGTACCAGACGTCGCCGCTCGAACCCACGAGCGGTCGTTCAAGGGGGCGGGCGACTGTTCATGCGCACCGTCACGCGGTGGCGGCGGGCGCATGGGTGCCCCATCCTTGGCCCGCCGAAGGCGGGGTAAGGGTGGGGGACTGACGCGGATGGCGGAATGTCCGTCCCCCACCCTTCGCAAACAGCCGCGAAGGATGGGGCACCCGCACCTGCGTGTTCGGGCAGCGGGACATCGTTGGTTGTGCGCGGGGGTGGAGCCGGTAGAATGCGGCCCATCTCCTGCTGCGGATGTGGGTGGTGTGAATCGGGATACGAACTACTGGAAGGCGGGTTCCCTCCGGAGACACAGGAGGCAGACATGGCTGATTCGGGCACTGCAGTGAACGTTCTTCGCGACACGGATTTGGGTCGTCCGCCGGACCGAAAGGGGAAGGTGCGCGACATCTACGAGTTGGGCGACCAGTTGATGATCGTGTCGACGGACCGACTCAGCGCGTTCGATGTCGTGCTGCCCCAGGGCATTCCGCACAAGGGGCGGGTGCTCACGCTGGTGTCGGCGTTCTGGTTCGAGCGGTTCGCCGGAGACGTGAAGCATCACCTGGAATACGTCGTCGGCGAGCGCGTGCCGGACGAGTTCGCGGCCTACCGCGAGCAGCTCCGCGACCGGACGATCGTGTGTCCGATGTGCGAGGTGGTACCGATCGAATGCGTGGTCCGCGGGTACCTGGCCGGCTCGGGCTGGAAGGACTACCAGCGTACGGGCGCGGTCTGCGGCATCAAGCTGCCGAGCGGCATGCGCCAGTCGGACAAGCTGCCGGAGCCGATCTTCACGCCGGCGACGAAGGCCACGTCAGGGCATGACGAGAACATCTCGTTCGAGCAGGCGTGCGAAACGGCGGGCAAGGAGGTTATGCAGCAGCTCAAGGATCGCAGCATCAGCTTGTACCTGGCCGCCAACGAGCATGCGGCCACCTGCGGGCTGATCCTGGCCGACACGAAGTTCGAGTGGGGCTTCCGGAACGGCGAGCTGCTGCTGATCGACGAGATCCTCACGCCGGACTCGTCGCGCTACTGGCCGGCGGACGACTACGAGCCGGGCCGGGACCAAGTCGCCTTCGACAAACAGTACGTGCGCGACTACCTGGAAACGCTCGACTGGAACAAGCAGTACCCGGGACCGGAGCTGCCGGCTGAGGTCGTTACTCGCACCAGCGAGAAGTACATCGACGCGTACGAGCGATTGACCGGGAAGAAGTTCAAGGTGGGAAGCTGATGAACGAGAACCCCCTGCGGAAGCGGCTGTCGACGTCGTTGAAGTGTGTGGGCGGCTGGCTGACGCTGGCCGACCCGTTCGCGGCCGAGCTGATGGCGTCGGTGGGGTTCGACTACGTCATCGTCGACATGGAGCACTGGCCGGCCGACGTCCCGCAGACGATGCGGTGCTTTCAGGGCATCGTCGCCGGTGGGTCGGTGCCGATCGCCCGGATTCCGGACAACGATCCGGTGTGGATCAAGCGCGTACTCGATGCGGGGGCGATGGGGTTGATCATTCCGCTGATCAACTCGGTGGACGAAGCAAAGGCAGCGATCGAAGCCAGTCGGTTCCCGCCGCTGGGCCGACGGCCGTTCGGCGGCGGGCGGGCGGCCGCGCTCAACGGACTGTCGTACGTCGCCGAGTCCAACGACCAAATTATCCTCGCCCTCCAGTTCGAGCAGGTCGACGTGCTTCCGCACGTGGACGAGATCCTGAAGCTCGAGGGGTTCGACGTGTGCTTCATCGGCGTGACCGACTTGGCCCTGTCGATGGGTGAGCCGATCCCGGCCTTGAAGAAAAGCGGCAAGGTCGAAGCGACGGTCGCGGAGCTGGTGGCCAAGATGCACGCGGCCGGCTTCCCGGTGAGCACGACATCCCTCCACGCGGACCACTGCTACGAGCGCCTTTCGCAGGGGTTCAATCTGGTCTCGCTGTCGAGCGATTCGGCCCTGATGCTGACCAACGCACGGAACTCGCTGGCGTCGGTGCGGGGGAAGCTGGGGCAGTAGGAAGAGTAGCTATCAGCTATCAGCCGTCAGTCCTCGGTGTCGGGTGCCATGGCCAAGTCCGGTCCGCGACCGCGGACCGGGGCCGCCATGCATAGCCGTCCGATAATCATTGGCGATCTCAAGGTCTGGCGGGATCGCGTCGATCTATCGATCGATGGCGACGAGCCCTACAACTGAACGGCCCCTCGACTACAACCCATCCGGACCCAACGGCGCGCGGGGGCTTCGGATCTGCGGACTGCTCGCCCTGCTCGCGCTGGCCGTGCTCGGGGGGAGTCGTCTGCCGCTGTCGCCCAGCGTCCTCATTAGCCCCGTGTCATTGTTCGGCGTCATGGTTGGCACGATCGCGCTCGGGATGATCAGCTTCTCGCCCGGGCAGTGGTTGACGACGTGGCGCTGCCTGATGCAGCCGAACGGCCGGCGGAGCTGCGGCGACCGTCGGCTCGCGGCCGGGATCTTCCGCATGATGGCCGCGTACGCAATCGCGATGGGTGCGATGGGCACGCTGATCGGGCTGATCGCGATGCTCGTCAATCTGGACGACCCGACCAGCGTCGGGCCGGGGATGGCCGTATCGCTGCTGTCCTCTCTCTATGGCGCGATGCTGTCGGTTGTGCTGATCGTGGCCGGCACGGTGGCCAGTTCCAGCGGCGACTGGACGGTTACCATCGCGTCGCGGTCCATGAAGCCGGTCGGCGTTGCGGCCGGTGTTGCGGCCGGGGCCGTGGGAATGGCCCTGCTCGGCTTCATGGTGATCCTCTGGGTAATCACGCCTCCCGCGTGAACGTGCTCCAATCTGATTCAACTGCGAATCGTGAATACCGACGGGCGGTACCGTCAACGGCCGCTTCCTTACGGGCGCGGTTCGGAATGCGTGTTGTGGCGAAACAGTGCGCGGGTGGAGGCAATCCCGGTCACTTCGTGGGCTCTTGTGCGGTGGGAGTGCCGGCGTCGTTGATGGCCTCCGGGGTCGTGGGTTTGACGCGCAGCTCGGGTGCGCGGAGCGCGACCACGTGGCCGGGGGGCACCTGCCGCGTGAGGAAGACCGATGCTCCGACGACGGATTCCTTGCCTAGCGTCGTCCGTCCGCCGAGGACCGTGGCGTTGGCATAAATCGTAACATCATCCTCGACCGTCGGGTGTCGCTTGCGCCCGCGAATGAGCCGGCCACGCTCGTCCTTCGGGAAGGACAGGGCCCCGAGCGTCACGCCCTGATACAGCTTGACGTTGTCGCCGATGTGCGTGGTCTCACCGACCACCACGCCCGTCGCGTGATCGATGAAGAAAGCCTTGCCGATGGTCGCGCCGGGATGGATGTCGACGCCGGTGACGGTGTGGGCCCATTCCGACATGATTCGCGGCATGAGCGGAATATCCATCGCATGCAGCTCGTGGGAAAAGCGATGCACGCTGATCGCCAGCACGCCCGGATAGGCGAGGATCACCTCGTCGGTATTTGACGCGGCCGGGTCACCGTCGTAGGCGGCCTGCACGTCGCCGGCCAACGCCTCGCGAATCGCGGGGATCTTCTCGAGGAACTCCATGGTCAGGCGCCGAGCCTTCTTGCCGCACGGCTTGTGGTCGGTGCCGGCCTTGCCCTCGTACTCGTCGCGGTAGCACAGGCACTGAAAGATCTGATCGTACAGAAGGTTCCCGATTCTCGGCAGCAACTCGCCGACGTGGAAGGCAACGTTGTGCGCGCTGAGGTCCTGCCGGCCGAAGAAGCCGGGATAGACCAGCTCGAGTAACAACTCCGTAACCTCCACGATGCGGGCGCGCGACGGGAGGAAATGTCGATCGATGCGCTGCGTGCGCTCATCCGAGCGGTAGCTGGCAACGATCCTGTCGACAAGCTCCGGGAGCTTCGCGCCAATACTGAACTCTTCTGTCATAAGCAGAACTCACTTCAATGCGGGACGGCCGTTGGGGAGGTGCCTGGGAGCGACTATAGTGGCCGCCTCCGGCCGTGACAAGAACTGCATGAAGACATGCCAACCCCGTTTGCCTGCACGTTTATCGGGACCTACAATCGTGAAGTGGGACCGAGCATTCCCGGCGGTGGTCCGCCCGATGGGAGCGTGTCGGGCACTCGAGAGATTGCCGCCGCTTCATACAGCCCGGCGGTACCCCACCCCCCTGGCTTCGTTCACCCCGACGAAGCAATACTGCCGGGCCTAAGACAATACAGAAGCCGGGGTCGGCGGAGACCCCGGCTTTTCGTGTTCCGCCCGGCACCACATCCCAGATTGTCGCATCAGCGGAGTGCACTGTCAAGTTAGATAAGAGAACGCCCCGGAGCGAAGCTACTCGAGGAGCCCGAGCAGCACGGTTTGGTCATCGTCGGGTGGGTGGGTGCCCGCGAACCGGTCCACGTCGGCCATGATCGCATCGACGGTCTGAGACGGGCTTCCCACACAACACCGCCCGAGCTGCCGGCGCAGCCGCTCGATGCCGTAGTCCTGGTGGTCGGGATTGAAGCGTTCAACGATCCCGTCGGTGTAGAGCAGCAGCCGGTCGCCGGGGTGGAGGGTGTGCTCGGTGGTCGGCACTCCATCGTAGGGGAACAGACCGAGAGGATACACGGCGTCGGCGGTGAGCTCGACGGTCTCGCCGCGGTCGGGCCGATAGACGATCGCTTCGGGGTGGCCGGCCCGCGCGATCCGCAACGTACGGGCCGTCGCGTCGTACACGGCATACAAGGCGGTCACGAAGGCGAAGTCCAGCGCCGGGATCAGGTGCGCGTTGAGATACGTCAGCACCTCGTCCGGGTCGGTCTGCGGGCCGGGATGGGCGTGGAAGATGGCGCGGGTCATGGCCATCATGACCGCCGAGGGCGTACCGTGCCCCGAGACGTCGGCGATCAGGATCCCCCACCGGTTGTCGGGCAGCGGAACCACGTCATAGTAGTCCCCGCCGGCGTGGCGGCTGCTCGCATAGTACGCCGCGAGCTGCAACCCCTCGATCTCCGGCAGCTCCCTGGGCAACAGACTGCGCTGCACGTTGGCCACGACTCTGAGCTCGCGCTCGATGTCGGCGTAGCGGGCCTCCACTTCACGCTTCAGGCGGCGGATGGTCAGATGCGTTCGGACGCGAGCGATCACCTCTTCAGTCTGAATGGGCTTGGTCACGTAGTCGACGGCCCCGAGTTCGAGCCCCTTGACCTTGTCTGCAGTTTCGCCCATGGCCGAGAGGAAGATGACCGGGGTCTCGCGCGTGCGCTCGTCGCTCTTGAGGCGGCGGCAGGTCTCAAAGCCGTCGATGCCCGGCATCATGATGTCGAGCAGAATGAGCGAGGGCCGACTCTTGCGGGCAATCTCGATCGCGCCCTCGCCGTTCTTGGCCACAAGCAACTGATAGCCCTGGCCGTCGAGCGTCTGCATCAGTACTTGCAGGTTGGTCGGGTTGTCGTCGACGAGAAGGATCTTCTCGGGCTCACCATTCTCGTCGTACCGGTCCGGGGCGCCGGCCATGGGTCTACTCCCTCGGGTCCGCGGCGGCTGCCTCCCAGGCGTCCGCCAGAGCCAGCAGTCCATCGAAATCGAACGCCTTTGCGAGCTGCGCGATGCGTCCGCCGCATGCGACGCAGGGTCCGGTGAGCGCGCTCAATTCCGAAGCGATGGCATTCAGTTCGGTCACGTTTCCGATCTCGACGGCCTGACGCAAACGGCGGGTCACGTCCCGCACCGCGTCGGGTGGCAGGCACGCGTCGGCCTCCGACTCGGCCGGCTCGTCGGGTTCGGTCTCGGGTTCAGCGAACCTCACGGCAAGATGCTTGGCGATCTTGGCGAACACCTCCCCCGCGCGCAATGGCTTGCCGAGGAAGTCGTCGCAACCGGCGTCGAAGATCTGCTGCTGCGACTCCTGGAACACGCTCGCCGACACGGCGATGATCACTGTGCTGTTGAGGTCGGCGTCCTCGCGAATTCGGCGGGTGGCTTCGAGGCCGTCCATCACCGGCATGCGGATGTCCAGGAATACGAGCGCGGGGCGGTGCTCGCGCAACACATCCAGGGCTTCCTGTCCGTCCGCGGCTTCGATCGTCCCGAAGCCCGCCTCACGGAGCAGGCGGACGAGGATATCACGGTTGGCCTGGCGGTCGTCGGCCACGAGCACGGTCACATCCTGCCCCGCGGCCAGGACCGTCCGCTCGTGGGCGGCCTGGTCGGCCTCCCCCTCGACCGGTGCCGCCACCGTCTCGGCCTCGGTCAGCGGGATCGAGAACCAGAAGCGGCTCCCCTGCCCGACGGTGCTCTCAACTCCCAGGTACCCCCCTAGCGCCTCAACCAGTCGTCGACTGATCGCCAGGCCGAGTCCGGTGCCGCCCTTGAGCGTGGCGGCCTTGGCCTGCTTGAAGGGATCGAAGATCTCCTCGAGCTTGTCTGCCTCGATGCCGATTCCCGTGTCGCTGACGACGAATTCCAGGCGCCCCGCCGGCAACTCGGATACGGTCAGCGTGACCTGACCGGCGTCCGTGAACTTGGCCGCGTTGCCGAGCAGGTTGACCAGCACCTGTCGCAGCTTGGTCTGGTCGGTCACGATGGCTCGCGGCAGTGTCGGGTCGAGCTCGCGCACGAGTTGGACGCCTTTCTCGCTCGCCCGTTGGTCGATGACGCTGCACACGGCCGTGATCATTCGCTCCAGGTCACAGGCATCGTTGACCACTTCGATCCGGCCCGCCTCGATCTTCGACAGGTCGAGCACGTCGTTGATGAGCGTGAGCAGATGCTCGCCGCAACTTTCGATGGAGGCGAGGCACTCGCGCTGGTCGGCGGTGAGGGTCCGGTCGCGCTGCAGGATCTGCACGTAGCCGAGGACGCCGTTGAGGGGCGTCCGCAACTCGTGGCTCATGTTGGCCAGGAACTCGGACTTGGCGCGATTGGCGTGGGCGGCCTCCAACGAAGAATGCTCGGCCTCCTGCCGGGCCCGTTCGAGCACTTCGGTGTGTGCACACACGCGTTCGGCCATCTCGTTGAACGTGTCGACCAACTCGATGAACTCATGGGCCGACTCGGACTTGGCCACATGCATGCCGCATTGCCCTTCGGACATGTTCCTCGCCCCGCGCACCAGCATGGCGATGGGCCGATCGACGCGACGAGCGAATAGGTACGACATGATCATGAGCAGCACGAAGAGCACGACACACCACTGAATCATCGGGATGAGTTGGTGCTCGAACACGACGAGCGCTTCGTCTTCGTCGATCTGCGACACTACGGCCCAGCGCACGGCGCCGACTTCGATGGGCCGCCAGTCGCAGAAGACGCGCCGGCCGCGGTAGTCGGTCTCGAGCCCCTGCCCGTGCTCGCCTTTCAGAGCCCTAAGGACCGGGGCGGTCTCGACGCGTGTAGTGAGGACGGTCGAGTCAGTCGTCACCCGTGGCTCGGACCGCATGAGGAAGTCGGGACCGACAAGGTAGGTTTCGCCGGTCTCACCAAGACCTTCGCGGTGCAGCATGATCTCATTGATGGGCCGGATCGACAGCCGGTTGATCAGCACGCCGACAAACCGTGCGTCATGGAAGAGGGCCGTCCCCATGTAAGCCGGTGTGGCATGAGGATCGTCGCCGACCGACTCGAAATCCTCGAAGACGATGCGCGCGTTGTCGGGCGTACCGGGATTGTCGCGGATGCGGCGGAAGCACCGGCCAAGACCACCATTGACCCAGGGCGGATCCCCCAGGCTCTCCAGGAAGTAGGTGTCCTTGGTCACGGAGTACACAACGCGGCCGGTGTCCGGATCGACGAGCAGGATGTCGGCGTAACCGCCGCTGATGGCATACTGTCGGTAGGCTGCGTGGTCGCGGTGATGAATCGCGTCATACGGCGTGCCGCTCGGGTTTGTCGAGCCGTCGAGCGCCGCCCGCTGGTTTGGGGGGAACGGATTGTCCTCCACGTAGGCCGCTCGGACCCGGCTGCTCCCCGAACCGCCGGGCGAGGACGCATCAAGGGCGGCAATCGTGCGGATCTGCTCCAGGATGCTCGTGGCGATCTCCGGCGCAGCGCCTCCCATTTCGAGGTCGCCCTCGTAGCTCCGGAACTCGTCCGCGATCCAGCTTGCCTTGATCTGCCCGGTCGACGCAAGTTGGCCGAATGTCTTCTGACGGTAGGCCTCCATGGCCCGGGGTCGCGCGATCATGGCGGTCCCGCCCAGGGCCACGGCCACGATGATCACCATGATGGCGAAGACCTGATGCCGAAATCGCAGGTTGCCGAAACCCAAGGCCAAGGCACGCTCCCCATGGCAGGACCCGTCTGTTCGAATGCCTCGCGAGCCGTCGTGGGCTCAGATCAGGATGCTGCTGAAAGGAGCATCGGCGAGCCGCACTCGCGTCGAACGTCATGATAGGTCGGAGGTCCGCGCGTGGGAAGTCTCACGTCTCTATCGACGGCACCGGGCATGCGATGCTCCCGGCGGCCCACCGGAGGCATGACACGACTACTGGCGGCGACCAACGCGTAACCGAACCGCGCCCGCAAGGAAGCGGACACGTACGCATTCCGCGCCGGGCAAAGGAAGACCGCCTCCGGACGGGATCGGTCCGGGCCGCTTCCTTACGGGCGCGGTTCGGATCAGTTCGTTGCTCGCGCTCCGGGAGCAACGGCGCACGCGCCTGATCCGTTGTGCGCACCGGTGTGCTGCACTCTGTGGCTACGTTCCTCCGCCGCCGTTCACGGCTGCTCCCAGGTGCCGTGTGCCGCGGAAGCGAACAGGGCGTCGATCACTTGCATGTTGGCCACGGCATCCTCGATGGGCGTGGGCACGGGGGTGTCGTCAATGATGGCGCGAGCGAAGAGTTCGGCCTGGAGGGTGTACTGGTCGCACGGGTCGAGCACGATCTCTTCGATGCCGGCGTCGGTCTCGTGCCGCAGCCTGCAGGCGTGATCCGGAGCGGGCGTGAAGGGAACCTCAATCTCGATGCGTCCTTCGGTTCCGAGAATCTGCACGCGCTCGTGGTCGGGCAACTGCGTGCTGCACGTGAACGTTCCGGTGCCGTCGCCGAAGTCCAGGATTCCCGAGGTCAACCGGTCGGTGCGGAAGACCGGGTCGTACTCGATGGAGGCGAGGACGCGCTCGGGCTCGCGGCCGAACAGGAAGCGGGACAGCGAGACGGGGTAGCACCCGATGTCGAGCAGCGCGCCGCCGCCGAGGTCGACCTGGTTGACGATCTCTGCGGGGTCGTCGCTGAAGAAGGTGAACGCACTGTCGATCGTGCGTAGCGCGCCGATGCGCCCCTCGGTCACCAGCCGCCGGGCCGTCACCCACTGAGGGTGGTGACGATACATGAAGGCTTCCATGAGCTTGAGCTTCGGGTGCTCCGCCCCGGCCTCGACGAGCATCCGAGCCTCGTCCGCGTTGGGCGCGATGGGCTTTTCGCAAAGCACGTACTTGCCGGCCTCGAGGGCCTTGATCGACCACGGCACGTGCAGATGGTTCGGCAGCGGAATGTAGACCGCATCGATCTCGTCGTCGGCCAGCAGCGCATCATACGAACCATACACCCGGGCCAGGCCGAATCGCGCGGCGGCGGCTTGCGCCTTGTCCGCCGACCGCGACGCGATCGCCATTACCTCGCAGTGGGCCCCGCGCTGCATCGCCGCAATCACCTTCTCCACCGCGATGGTAGCCACGCCGAGCACACCCCAACGGATCTTGTCCATCGAATCGTTCTCCGTACCGAATCAGGAAGGGGGGCCCACATCGCGCATCGCGGCCATTCGGCGCGATAAGTCGCACCCCCACCTCCAGAGGAGGTGGGCCACCCGCCTCTCTACCGCTTCTTTCTCCGCTTCGAGGCACGTTTCCCGGAGCCGGCCCACAGCGCGTTGATCGGCAGCGCGTGGATTCTCGAGCCGAACGGGATGGTCTCTTGGCCCGTGTACAGTACGATTCCCCGGTGGAACCGCTTGCCCGCCAGTTCAGCCAGCGTCCGCAGACCCTTCAGATCGTCAGTGCCGAGAGTAGCGCCACTCTTCACCTCGATGCCAACGACGCGACCTGCACGATCCTCGAGGAGGATGTCGACCTCATGCCCCGTCGGCGTGCGGAAGTGGTACATCTCCGGCCGGGTGTTGCTCCAGGAAACCTGCTTGCGCAGCTCCATCACGACGAAGTTCTCCAGCAATCGTCCGCCTTGCTTGGGGTCGTGTGTGAACCGATCCGGACTGAATCCAACCAGGTGCGCCAGCAGACCGGTGTCATTGAGGTAGAGCTTCGGCGCCTTGACCAGGCGCTTGCCGAAGTTCGTGGACCACGCCCGCAACGGCTGCACGAGGAAGGTCATCTCGAGCAGTGCGAAGTAACGCTTGAGCGTGGACTGCGGGATCGTCAGATCGCGGGCTACATCGGCGAAGTTGAGCAGTCCACCGGCCCGCGCCGCAAGCAGTGTCAGCAATCGCGGAAGCTCGGTCAATCCTTCGATGTTCGCCAAGTCACGGATGTCGCGCTGCAGAATCGTCGACACATACGACCGGAACCATTCGGTTCGTCGCTCGGGCTTGCGAACCACGCACGCCTCCGGATAGCCACCGGCGAGGACCCGGTCCAACAGCTTGGGTCTCGTGATGCGCTCATCCACGGTGGGGGGAGCCTCGACGGAGAACAGCACATCGACGAAGCCCTCGCGAACGCCGTCCAACTCGCCCTGCGAGAGCGGCCACAGCGTCAGCAACTCGATTCGGCCGGCCAGCGACTCGGAGACCTTCGGCGCGAGCAGAACGTTTGCCGAACCGGTGAGCAGGAACCTGCCGGGGCGGCGCTTGCGATCCACCTCCCGCTTGATGGCCGGGAAGAGTTCGGGCGCCTTCTGCACTTCATCCAGGATCATGAGGCGCTCGGCACTCGCCACGAAACCGGTGGGGTCGCCCGTAGCAGCCGCGAGGGTGGCCGCATCATCGAGCGTCAGGTACGTACCCCCACGCCGCCCTCCAGCCCATGACTGAACGAGCGTGCTCTTGCCCGTCTGCCGCGCCCCATGCAGGAAGACGACCGGGGTGTCTTTCAGGGCCGCGTCGATCCGCGTGGCGATGTGGCGGTCGATCATGTCGGCAGTATCGGTTCCCGCTGCTGGAAAATCAACCATCAACTGGCTGAAAATCAACCACCAACTGGTCGATTTTCAACCACCTATCCACCTATCAGGCCAGATCCAGGCTCCTTTGTCCGCTTTCCGGCGCGGTAGTGCTGCCACAACAGGACGAGAAGCACGACGATGCACAACCCTTTCCACACCAGCAACCACCATGGTCGCCACCAGGCACCTGTCTCCACCTCCACAATGTCAGACACACCGAACGCACAGAACGTCACGGCGGCAATCACGGTGCGACCCCCCCCGCAAACGCGGCATGCGTGCCACATGCAAGCGCGATCACGATCCACAGTCCCGCCTCGATGTAGTTCCCTGTTTCGAACATGGACGTGCGCTCGCGTCAGGGTTCCATCCACGTCCCCTCGGGCGCCGACTGGAAGATCGCCTCGATGACCTTCATGTTGGCCACGGCGTCTTCGATGGGTGTTGGCACGGGCGTGTCGTCGAGGATCGCGCGGGCGAA
>CAYMME010000026.1:0-30822 GCA_964391465.1 uncultured Planctomycetales bacterium | reverse complement strand
CGGCGTCCGGAACGAGATCCGCCAGTTCGCCGTACCCGAACGCACGCAGCGCGTCCGCCCCGCACGCCGCCGCCAGCTCGGCCTGCTGCTGTCGCGTCATGCCCGGCGTACCCTCTCCGCCTTCCCATCGGCATACGCTCGCGGTATGCGGATTCTTGTGCAGGATCGTTTTCTCATCCCCATACCCGTCGTGATGGGCGAACATGCCGTAGTGAAGCATCGCCGCGTTGAACTCGACGCCCAGATCGTCGCAGATGCGTTCGCAGACGGCCTGCGGCTCGAGGCAGAGGTCTTCGTAACGAACCAGGCACGAGCGATCACCGTGGGCGCGGTAGAAGTCATACTGAGTGCGCACGGCGTCAGCGACACCCTCGATGTGCACCTCGGCGCTCGGCGACTTGATCATCTGCCATGTGTGAATCGACCACAGCGTTCCGCGCGGATCGCGCACGAGCAGAAGGAATCGCGCGTGCGGAAAGAGTCTCGGCAGCACATCGGCGAGCTTGAGATAGCGTGGTGACTTGTCGATCAACCATGCGCTGCTGGGCTGCATGCACGCGTTGTAGAACCGGGCCGCAAACGCACGGCAGCACTCCATGAACGCATCCTGATCGAGATGGGTTCGCAGGGCCGTGGCCGCCTGGGCGTCCTCGCCGGCGCTTGCGGGCCGCTCGTCGCTGCCCAGCCGCCAGAGCGGCAGCAGAAACCACGTCTCGGCCGGGCTGACCAGTCTCGGGTGGCTGTCCAGGACCTTGCGCAGCAGCGTCGATCCGCTTCGCGTCGGCGAAAGCACAAACGCCAGGTTGTCGCCGAGTTCGGAAACGCGCCGCCCCGTGCCGCGATGGTGCGCGAACGCAGGCATCGACGCTCCCGACGGAGCGTCCGGTTGCGACGGCTCGCTCGCGACCGCTGCGAGCATGTCCCGAAGGCGATGTGCCCAGGTGTGTGTGGCGAGCGTCCGCCGATGACCGGCCTCGATCAGCGCCTCGCGCCGATCGGGCGAGGCCAGCACCTCGGCAAGACGTTCACGGGCCTCGCGCGGCGTGTGGAATACAAGGATCTCCTTGTCTGCGTCGAACGGTTCCTCGATGCCGTGCCGGTAGGCCTGCAGGCAGCCGCACCGCGAGGCCGTGATCTCGAAGACCCTTGCGTTCAGACTGCAATCGTCCTGCCACCGCGTGACGTTGAGTGCGAAGTATGCCCGGGCGTACGCCCGCGACTGCTCGTGGTAGGGCAGAGCACCGACCCGATCGCCCCGGATGCCCCATGCGTTGCCGCCCTGCGATCCGAGACAAAGCACCCGGAAATGCCGCGACACGTAGGCGGCCATGAACGGCCGTTGCCACGTCTCGATCGAGCGGATCGCGTTGGCGACCTGCACGTACTTGACGGGGTCCCCGAGTAGCTCCGCTCCGGCCAGCGCCAGTTCGTTCTCTCGATGCACAACGGACTGCAGTTGAATCAGCGCCGGGGTGTGGCGGTTCGCCAATCGCTCTTCGACCAGTGCCTGAAGGAACCGGCGGGCGAGCGGTTGGTGCTTCGCGTCGAACTCCGTCGCCAGCGCGTACAGCTTCGGCCCGAGCTGCTGCGCGAGATCCTGGCGAATCCGATCGACGTCGGGATCGTCCTTCTCCAACTCTTCGAGCATCACACGAGTGGGCTCGCCGTCAGCGTCGCCGGAGCGCACGACAAGATCGTATTCCCTGGGAACCTCCGGGTGCGGCCGGAATGTCTCGGGATTGACGCCCGGCACGACCGCAAGCACGTGCGAGAATCGCATCAACGCACTCATCTCCGCACCGGTATAGCGGTTGCTGATTGCGTGCAGTTGGCGCGGACCGGAGAACATCCCCGCTCGCGCCAAGGGGAGCACGGCGCCATCGTCGAGCCAATGCGGCGCGTCCCGCCAGAGGTGCAGGTGCGGATGCTGGATCTCGTCCAGCGAGGACAGCAGGTTCTCGCCCGGCCCGCCGGCGACCGGGGGCGCGGGCGTTTCGTTCGACCACATCGCGAAGGTCAGGTCGACGCCGTTCGATTGAATGAAGTCGACAACAAGTTGCCTGACCCTGTCGGTGCCGGTCTGGGTCAGGTCGGATGGTGATCCCAGCGGCAGTCGCAGCACGGTGTGTCCGAGCCGCTCGAAGCCCCAGATGATGTCGGACAGCGGTCCGCGGGAACAGGCGCCCGGCTGGGTCAGCGCGAGCAGTCGCATGCCGCCTCCTCCGGGCCGAGGCGCCCCACGGTGTTGATGGCGATGGTGCTCATGGGAATCTCCGGCGCGTCTGTCTGAGCGCGCACTCCCACGCGACAAGCACACGCCCGAGTTCTTATCGGACGATTGCATCGGCGGCCATGAGCACCAACCGGTGACTTCCGCTCTCGCAGCGCATGCTCGCTCGGCAGACCCATCGTCCGGACGTGGTTGACAGCGGCGCCGTTTGGGCGAACATCGAATGAGCCCGTAAGTCACCGACCGTCTCACGCGAAAGGGGCCTACACAATGAATGCTCGCCAATATCAGTTTCCTGCTCTCGTCGGGGTCCTGGTCGCCTCCTGGTTTGGGGCGAGCGCCCACGCGGCCGAATTCGATTGGGAGAAGAAGCGCGCCGCGCTCGGACGCCAGGACAAGCTGCGCGTGCTCGTCGACAAGGTTCTGTCGGCGAGCAACAAGTGGGTGATGACGGAGAAGCACGTGGACGAGATCCGCGATGCCGGGTTCAACGTCGTCGTTCCGCGGATCGGCGGCGAGGACATGGAGCGCGTCGAACGGGTGGCCAACATGGCCCGGGATCGCGGCATCTTCTACATGCCGTGGATGCGCGGAACCCGCACCGCGAAGAGCGGCCCAAGGTTGGTCTGGGCGAACGGAGCCGAGCAGAACCTCTGCAGCCCCAACGCCGACGAACTGTGGGACTGGATGACCGAACTCATCCTGGGACACACACGCCTGTCGGTGAAGAACCCGGCCATCGTGGGGACGTTCCTCGACTACGAGAACTACGCGAGGGGCAGCCAGGGGAACTGCTATGCCCTGTCGTACGACGAGAAAATCCTGTCCGAGTTCGCGAAGGCTAAGGGGCTGGCGCTTCCGAAGCTCGCACGGCCCGAGCGGCACAAGTGGCTCGAGGACAACGGCCACTCTGCGGCATTCGAGCAGTTCCAGATCCAGTCCTGGCGGCAACGTTGCCGGAAGCTGCGCGAGCAGATCGACGCGGTCAATCCGCGCTTCCAGCTCATCGTCTATCCGCGGGACACGCTGTTCCTGCACGAAGCGATCTACCCGGAATGGGCCACGGAGAAGGCCCCGTTGATCTTCGGGGACCATTGCACCTACAACCGGCCGGGACAGCTCCCGCATGCGCGGGGGTTGGAGACCAACCGACAAAGGCTCATGGAGGGCATTCGCTTCGCGGAAAGCAGAGGCGTTCCCGTCCAGTACACGAGCGGAATCGATCCGGTCTACGAGGAGGCCGATCCGGAGTTTTGTGGCCGGAACGCCGCGATGATCGCCGCGACCTGCGACGGGTACTGGGTCTTCTACGAGGGGCCGAAATACAGCAAGGACCACCCCGACTACTTCGAGTGGTTCCGCCGCGCCAACCGGGCCATCGTCGAGGGACGCTCCGATTTCTGGAAGGAGCCGCGCGAGACGCCGGACCCGGTGATGAGCTGGCAGGAGAAGTTCTGCGGGGCCGCGGTCAAACCCCATTCCGCCGCACCGATGCCGAAGGGTGCGGAGGAGGTCGGCCATGTCGTGCGAAACAAGGGGCTCTTCTGCGTCCTCCTCAAATCCGGCGAGACGCTTCGCGGCCGGCTCGAGGTCAGACGCCTGGGTCGCTATACGTCAGGCGGCCAGTTCACACTCTTCGGGCCCGACCGCAAGAAGATCACCGAGGGCGAGGCCGCGCTCGACAAGCCGGCCGAATTGAACTGGGTCGCCAAGCAGGCCGGGCTGCATGTGATCCTTGTCAGCACGGGTTCAAACGCGGCCCGCCTTCTCGTCGAGAACCAATACTTCTGCATGCTGCGAGCCAAGCGCATGCCCTTCCTCGGCGCCCAGCCACGCACGTACTTCGTTCCGGTAGCGGACTGCCGCGAGGTCGCACTCACCCTGCGCTCACCCTCCCCCGGCGAGACGGTCATGATCACCGTCTTCGACTCTACCGGCCGGGAAGTGCTCAAAGGTGATACCGTCTCGAGCAAGACGCTCAGCAAGAAGCTGAGCGTTCCCTCCGAACTGGCCGGGAAACCGTGGTCGTTCGACCTGGGGAAGGCAAGCAAGGGGGGGCTGGAGGATTTCTGGCTGACGTTCGGGCCCGGTTGCAGTGACTTCCTGGCCACCGACCCATCGCGGTTGCTGATCTCGGTGAAGTAGAGCGTCGCGCGGGCGATTCACATTCGCGATAGCCGCTCGCTTGGGCGATCTTGTAGCGGCCTGCGCCTCGCAGGCCGGACGTCCGGCGGGGCGCCGGACGCTACGGGAATCGGCACTACCAACCAGCCTCGCCCCTTTATGGCGTCCACCACTTGTCGAGCAAGCGGCGCATGCCTGCCACGCGATCCGCATGCTGTAGCTCGCCTGCCAGGTTGCGTGTTTCCTGCGGATCTTCGGCCAGGTTGTACAGTGCGAGTTTCGCACGCTTCGCTCTGGGTTGCGGAACGATCAGCTTGAAGTGACCCTGCCTCATCCAGCGCATGCGCAGATCGCGTGCCGGGGCACCGAGGGCGCTGGCGTCGTTCGGATAGACTTCGCCGAAGACCGGACGCCGCGGCAGGGCCGTCGTGCCGGTTGCGGACGGCATCAGATCGAGGCCCGGTAGGTTGGGAGCGGCATCGGACAACCCGGCCGCGGAGAGGACTGTCGGCATGATGTCCACGCAGTGGACCAAGCCTTCGTGTGTGGCCGGCTTGACCCGCCCGTCCCAGCGGATGAGCATCGGTGTTCGCACGCCGTTCTCGTATGGCGACCACTTGGAGCGTTTGTCGGCCCGCGCGTAGCTCTTCGCACCGGCCTTCGCAAGGGCCGGGCGGTATCCGTTGTCCGCGACAAAGACGAACACCGTGCGGTCTGCCAGACCCTTCTTCTCGATGTAGCCGACCAGCTCGCCCACCGTATCGTCGAAGCGTGTGATGTTGGCGTAGTAGCCGACCAGGTGCGCCGGCACGTCCTCCCGATCCGCATAGAGATCCACGTACCGGCGCGGGGCATCGAACGGAGAATGCGGCAGAAACGGGGCGTACCAGATGAGGAACGGTGCGCTCACGTGGGCATCGATGAAACCCCGGATGGGCTGCATGGTGTCGCGGCCGATTGCGAGCCCGGCGTCTCCGTTTCCGTGGGCCACCCACTCGCCGTTCTTCTGCTTCCGGGTTCCGTAGCCCGGCGGATCGGTGGGCATGCCGGTGGTCATCCCGTGGGTGAACCCGGCGTTGCGGTAGTCTCCTTCCCAGTGCTTGCCGGTTTGCAGGCAGGCGTATCCGTGCCGGGCGAGCACGTGCGGTAGCGTGGGGACCGCGCGGATGAGATGCTCGGCGCGGGTGCGGCAAGCTCGATACTTCGCGGCCGTCATGTCCCGCATTCTGCCCAGCCCGGGAGGGGGATGGTTGAAGTGCACGCCGTGCTGATGCGGGTAGAGCCCGGTCAAGATCGACGCGAGCGAAGGCCGGCACACGCTCGTCGGCACGTAGGCGTTCAAGTACCGCGCCGACCGCAGGGCCAGGCGGTCGAGGTTCGGCGTGCGAACTTGTCGGTTGCCCATGAAACCGTAATCGCCGTACGCGTGGTCGTCGGAGATGATGAGCACGAAATTGGGGCGGGCAGGAGCGGTTTGCGGGGACGCACCGAAGCCTTCAGCGGCCGTGCCGGCCATCGCGTAGAGTGCCAGCAGAAGCAGCCATGTTCGGTGCGGCATGCGGCTCTCCGTCTCGCTTGGTCACGGCGAGGTCATTGCGTAAGGAATCGTGAACTGGTGCTTGGCTTCGTCCTTGACGACGCTGGTCGTTTCGCACAACGCGCGGGAGGTCGCACTGTAGGTCATCACGCGGATCCGGTTCTTCTTCGGAAGAAAACGGTATACACGGAGGTACCCGCCGCGGTAGTCCGAGAGACATGCGTGGACCTGGTTACCATGCTCCCCTTCGAGGGCCAGGTGCATCGCTTGCGTGCGGCTCTGATCGCCGCACAGGATCAGGAAGACGTTCTTGTGCTTGCGGAAGCGCTTCTCCCAGAGCTGCTGGGGGCTGTTGCCCGCCTCGCCGTGACACTTCTTCCACTGCATGATTCCTTTCGGGGCCTCGTACCAGTCCTTGGCCGTCTTCGGCCGGTCCCGCGGGCCGAGAAACATGTGCGTGGAAATGATGGCGCGGTGATCGGCGTTCTCGTCCAGCACCTTGCCGGCCCACTCGAGTACTTCGTCCGGAGCGTTGCACTCCAGGTGGAGCATGATGAACTTCAGTCCCTCGGCCTCGAAGTACTGGTAGCTGTTCGTGTTGTCGTCGAGGTGCCCTCCGTACCACGGTCTGCGCGTGAAATGCGTGGCGGGAAACATGGCCGAAAACAGTGAGGCGTCACCCTTGCCGCACTTCATGTCGTGGTTGCCGACCGACAGGCCGTAGGGCACCTTGCCGTCGAGCCTGGCCATGGCCCGCACCGCGACCGCCCACTGAACGGGGACATCGCGATCCACGACGTCGCCCAGGTGCGTGACGAAGGCGATGCGCTGGCGCTCGACGTTGTCGACGACCCACTGCGTCTCCGCGTAGAAGACCTCCGGCTGCCCGGCCGAGTACGCCTGCGTGTCGGGGAAGGCGACGATCGAGAACGTGCCCGGTGGCGCTGGCGGGACCTCGTCGGCCGCACCGGACACGCCGGCGGTCAGGCCTACCCACAGCAAGGTCAACGCGAAGATCTGTCTGTTTCTTTGCAACATGTCTGCACCTCGGTCTACTTCTGCAAGCGTTCCAGGGCCTCACGGATTCGCGCTCTGTGTTCCTGGAACGTACGGAAATCCAGGTCGTAGTCGGCAGCCTCCCTGGGCATGCCGGTGTATGCCGTTGTTGCGACGTCCGCGACCACCGTATCGAGCAGTTTACTGGCCTCGGCGTCGTTTCTGCCCTCGGCCCAATCGCGGAGTAGCCAGAGCATGTTGAAGTCCTCGATGCCGTCGCGGTTGGCCTCCCAGCGCCGGCTGGGTACCAGGACCCGCCCGTCGTACACGACGCCGCCGTAGCCGGGCTCTTGCTCAGGTCGCGTTGCCCACAGATTGTCGCCGTGATACACCCACCAGCCACCGCCCTCGATCCCCCAGTGGAACGCGAGCCAGGCCTGGGCCCGGAAGAAGCCGAGAGGCCTCAGCACCCGGCAGTTGCCCGGTGGCGTGTAGGTCCAGATCGGCTTGCCGCCGGCCCGCATCGCATCCACGTAGGGCTTGCCCAGCATGGCCACCGTGTCCATGCCCGGCTGCCACACGTCGGTGACCGGCCACATCTCGCGAATCTTCTCGACCGTGATGGCCCCCCACGGATTGGCGTAGTTCTGCAGGCGCGGGTCGATCGCCTTGTTCGCCCGCGCCCGCTTCATGTAGCCGGCGATGGAACCCGTCAGCCCCGGTTCGTCCTCGGGGTAGAACATGAAGTCGTCGTAGCCGAGCCCGAACTCGCCTAGGTGAGCGACGAGTGCCGTCACGTAGCTGCGCTGTCCCTTCAGTCGCAGTTCGTCCGTGACCTCGACGCCCTTCGGGAAGCTCGGCGTCGGAACACCGCCGTAGAAGATCTTCTCGATCTGTCGGGCTTCTTCGATGATTGCGTCGTGGGCCGACCAATCCAACTCACCAATCAGTTCGCCTTGGGCGTTGGCTCGTGCTCCCGGTAGCGGCAACCCATACCACACGTTCTGCCCGTGCTCGTTCAGGTCGGCCACGGTGCTGAATTCGCCAATGCGGTTTCGCGACCAGAAGTTCGCGGCGAAGCGGCTCTTGTCGGGAAGCCGAACCGGAGACACTTCGAGTCGGATCACCAGTTCCTTCGTGGCCGACGAGGCGTTGAGCGTACGCACCGGCCACTTCAACAGATACGCCCCGGGCGCGAGATCCTGCGTGCGAATGTTGAGCCACAGCGACCGCACTTCACCCGGCGCGACGTCCAGCAGGTGCCCGTGGCCCAAGGGCGGCAGCAGGTCGGGCACAATCTCGTCGAACCGGCTGGGCACGCGTACGACACGGTGCAATCGGACGAACTTGCGGGTCGGCCCGAGGGCTTTCGTTTCGCCTTCGCGCGTGGCCGTGCCCGGTTCCACGCGTAGGCTCAGGCCCCCCAGGCCGAGATTCACGAAGTCGACGCAGACGGACTCCGTCTCGTTTCCGAAGGCCCACATCTCGATTCGCTTCGGCTCGCCGGCTTCGGGCAGGTCGTCGAGCGGATCGCGGTTGTCCCACGGATTCTCGTCCTGCCAGAGTGCGAACGCAGGCTCGCGGCCGGCCGCAATCTCCGACGCGATCAGTGCGGTGAGTTTGCGCGCTTGCGCCAGGTACGCGAGAAACGTGTCCGTGTCCTTCGCGAGTTCGTCGCGGCCGGCGGGATCAAGCTGTCCCGCACTTCGGCCTCGCGGCGGGCGAGGGTCACAACGCTGTCGGGCGAGCTTCCACCAATGGGCTTTCGCGTCCGGCCGATCTCACCGAGCGTGGCCTCCGTGGCGGCGGCGACACCCGCAGCAGTGTCGGCCACGTCGGCCTTCAGGGTCTGCGTGCCCAGCACGGCGTTACGATGCAGGTCGAGAAGCCGCAGCGTGACTTCGTACGACCCCGGAGAGAAGACCGGCCAGGAGGCGGTGAGGCTCGTCGCCCCCTTGTCGGCGTGGAACACCTGGATTCGCCGCGTTCCGTCCGGGGCGTTCGTCGTGATTTCGACCGCCGGCTTCTCGGCCCCGGACGGCAGCTTCAGGTTGAGCGGGTTGAGGCCGAAGCGGCCGCTCGGCAGTTTCGACAGCAACTCGACCTTCGCCGGTGCAGGTGCCGCCTCGCCACGCGCCTGCCGACGGAGCGGATACGCAGGGCTGCGCCAGTCGGACGAGATGATCGCCCCGGGCTTGGCCGGACCGCCGAACGTGTACGCCGTCACCTTGCCCGACTTCGAAGCGATGACGATTTCCAGAACGCCATCCTGGTCGATGTCCGCCACGCACGGTCCGCCGAAGCCGCCGCCGTCGAGCGAATACTCGCCGAGCACCTTGCCGGTTGCACTGATTACGTACCAGGACTTGCCGTTCCACCTGCCCGCGTCGCGCGTGGTCAAGACGATCTCGTGGGCGCCGTCGCCGTCGAGGTCCGCCACTGCCGGGGCCGTCCAGATGCCTCGCCCGTCCACTTCGGTTCGCCAGCGCAGCTTTCCGTCGGCCCCGTAGGCCGCCACCATGTTCGACTTGTCGCAGGCGACGACCCCAAGCGACCCGTCGGGGAACTTCATCACGCTGCGCCCGCGATACGCCTTCCCCAGTGTCACGCCCGTCCATCGTTGTTTGCCGTCGGCTCCATTGACGCAGACCAGCCCGGCGTCCGGGGTCACGTTGGACGCCATCGCGCAGATCTCCGCCGTCCCGTCGCCATCCAGATCGGCGATCAGCGGTTTGCATCGCCCCAGGTGCAGCGGGGGCAGGAAGCTGTCCCAGACCAGGTTGCCCGTGCCGCTGAGAGCGACGATGTGGCGTGTGGCCGATCCGTACACGATCTCAGGCTTGCCGTCGTCGTTGATGTCGCCCACGGTCGGGGTCGTGAGCCGGTACTCCTCGACCTTGGACCGCCAGAGGAGCTTGCCGTCGTGACTTAGGCAGGCAATCCAGCCGTCCATGTTGGAGGCCAGGATCTCCGGTCGGCCGTCGCCGTTCAGGTCGGCCGGCGTTGCGCACCGCCAGGTCGACAGCGTCGTGCCCAGGTTGTACTCCCACAGGATCTCCCCGTCGTCGGCCTCCACTCCGAAGACGTAGCCCCCGTTGTGCCCGACGATCAGCTCTTCCTTGCCGTCGCCGTCCAGGTCCGCGAGACTCGCGTCATACAACCCGCCGCGAAACGTCTCGGGTCCGAACGCGCGCTCGAAGACGACCTTGCCCTTGCCGTCGATGCGAGCAACACGCCCACCGGTAGCGATCACGACACCGTCCGGCTTGCCACTCGGATAGGGCACCGGCGACGGGCTACCCGGCCCCGCCAGTTCGGCGGTCCATTCAACTTGCGGCTCTGGCCACGCGGCAAGACCGTGCGAAGTGATACAGAACAGGACAACGACAGACATGCATGCGGACAACGCGCGCATTTGCTTTTCTCCGTCCCCCTGCCCCTACCGGCTCACTACTCGGCCAGCGCCTCCGCAACCTGCCAGGCACCGGATGCGCGCAGCCGCGTCTCCAATCCGGCAGCGATCTTCCCGTCTTCCCAAAGAGCGGAGTAGACGTCCTGGCAACCCCGATCGGCATACCAGCCGGCCATGTACGACCACGCGTGTTCCTTGGGCCCGGGATCGCTCGGGCTTGGGCGGGAAGAAAGCCAAGCGTCCACCGGACCACCGCGGTCCGGATAGGCTGCGAGAAGCGCGGCGCACACGAGTCGTTCGAGCGTCTGCTGATTCGGCAGCCCTTGCTGCGGCTTGTCTGCCGCCTCCCAGCGAACCAATGACACCGTCGTCTCACCGCTGCCGAGTATGATGCTTCTCTGTTCCCGGCGTGCTTCCACCCCTGCTTCCTTGACCAGTTGCAGCACGCCTTCGGCCGTCAGGCCTGTCTTCGGCGACTCGTCCGGAGTCGCAGGAAGGTCCGCGTCAACGCTCAGCACCAGATGGGCAATCTCTTCATGGCGGTGCTGCCTCACGCGCAGCTTGGCCTCGTGCTGGACCGCTCGATATCCACCGCATGGGATCACCCGAACGAACGCACCGCTTCTGGAGCAGTAGTCATACGCCCCCTTTGCAGGTCGTCTGCCCTCCGGGTCAACTGGGATGCGCGTATCGGATCGCCCACCCGCCGCGAGCCGTGCGTCCGTCCAGCCGACACTTGTCAGCCAACCCTTCCAGAAAGCGCGATCGTGATACCCCTCACACAGGACGACCGATTGCCTCATCGAAGATCGTCCTCAATCTGCGAACGCATAAACGCGACGTCCGACCCTTCCAGCCGGACGGACTCCAGGCAACCATCGTGGAGTCGAATGCGATAGACACTGAGCTTGTTGAGTTCTTCGTCGTCCTGCGTTTCAACCAGCAGCGCGTCGATCAACTCCAGGCTGTGCGTCGAAATGATGACCTGGATGCCGCGGCGCATGGCGCCCAGCATCACCTTCGAACTGCCACGAATGGCGCCCGGGTGCAGGTGAAGCTCGGGCTCTTCGACGAGCACCACGCCGCCTGAACATGATCCCAGTTCGAAGCACAGCCCAAGCAGCGCATAGACCCCGTCCCCGGCCAGAGCGGCTGGCGCGCTGTACTCGGCGTAGTCGAAGTAGACAAGCGGCGTATCCGCAGGAGCGCCCAGACTGATGCTTGAGACCTCCGGGGCCACCGATTGGACGATCTCCGCAACGTCTTGCAAGCGTCGTGCCTGTTTTGCCTCTGTAAACCGCCGATGCAGGGGGACATCAGACAAGCCTGGCTCTCGAAGCCTGACTTCGGGAATGCCTCCCAGTGCCTTTGACCACCGCTCGTAATCCCAACGGTCGGGTGCACGAAACTCGACCGGGATCTGTTTCGAAGCGCTTTCACCCGAGTCCTGGACCTCGCACAGGACACGAGGTGCTTCGTGGGGACTCGTTGGGTCGACTTTGATGAGGCAGACGCGCGTGGCCTGATCGCTCGTGGTCACGCTGATCTCCGGTGCCTTGTCCGCATCCCCCTTCGGACAGAGCCACCGTGCTCCGACCAAGTCGGGTCGCCGCGAGGCCGCTCGGCCAACAGCATAGCCAGGAGCTGTATGGGCCCCAACCAAGAGTGCTTCGAGAATCGTGCTCTTGCCTGACCCGTTCGGGCCAACCAGGATCGTAAGCGGCGTCAGGTCTTCGAGCTTTGCGTGCTTGATGCCTCGCAGATGTTGGATCTCGATAGAACGGATCACGCGCGAAGCTCCATGTCGTGCGAACGGGTCGAATCTGTTCAAGCGTGGCCGCGACCTCTTGTCGGAAGCTCATGCTTGGCCGCTGCGCGGCATACCGTATCACGATCCGGGCACGTCGCCAAGCCAGGTGGCATGGGAAGCATAGGTGCGCCACAAAGGTCAATCCGGCCACTTGCCGGAGAAGACTTCGGTGGCGGGGCCCGTCATGTGGACGTGGTCGTTTTCGGCCCAGCGGATGTGGACGGGGCCGCCGGGGAGGCGGACGGTGACGGAACGGTCGGCGCGGTTGGTGACGGCGGCGGCGACGGCGGCGGCGCAGGCGCCGGTGCCGCAGGCCTGCGTGGCCCCGCTGCCGCGCTCCCACGTACGCGTGATCAGCTCCTGTCGGGATGCGATCTGCACGAAATGGGCGTTGACCCGCTCCGGGAAGCGCGGGTCGTTCTCGATGCGCGAACCTTCGCCGGGCAGGTCGATACGATCCACGTGCTCGACGAAGGCGATCGCGTGCGGGTTGCCCATCGAGACCAGTGTGAGGCGGCACGTGCGGCCGTCGAACTCCAATGGTCGGTCGACGACGCGCTCGCCGTCGATCCGGGCGGGCATGTCGGCCGGGGCCAGGGACGGACGTCCCATGTCGACGCAGACTGTTTCGGTCCGCCCGTCGACGACGAACAGAGTAAGCGTGAGCACGCCCGCATCCGTCTCGACGTCAACACCCGGCACGAGCGCGATGCGCTGTGCGGCCTCATCGCCGCGCTCATCGGCGATGAGCTTCCGGGCGAACGCCATGGCCTCGCCGAGCTCACCGGCGCTCGCTGCGTCGGCGGATCCGTGCGCACGCTCGATCAGCCCGTGGTCGTAGGCATACTTGGCCACGCAACGGATGCCGTTGCCGCACATCTGGGCCCGGCTGCCGTCGGCGTTGTACATCTCCATGCGCACGGGGGCTCGATCGGACGGACAGATCAGGATCAGCCCGTCGCTGCCGATGCCGCGGTGGCGGTCGGAGACGGCCCGAGCCACGGACGGTGCGTCGGCCACCTGCTCCTCGAAGCAGTCGACGTACACGTAGTCGTTGCCGAGCCCGTGCATCTTGGTGAACTTCATGGTCGTTTCACCGCGTCCTCAGACTGCGCCATGCAACCGAATGGTCCGTACGGCGGACCCTACATGTTGCCGTTGCGCCGCCACCAGCACAGCACCAGCAGGGCGTAGAGCAGGTCGGCATAGTCGTCCCGGCGGCGGCAGTGGGCATCGTACAGCCCGACAATGGCATCGTAGTCGAGCCAACCGAACGAGTCGACCGTGCCCCGGTCGACCATGTCGAAGAACATGTCGCGGAGTTCGTTGCGAAGGAACTCGCCCATCGGCACCTCGAAGCCCATCTTCGAGCGATCGGCGATGCCGGGCGGCAGGAGGTCGCGGTGGGCGTCGACGAGCACGCGTTTCCGATGACGTCCCTTGAGTTTGTATTGGGTGGGAAGCCGCGTCACGTACTCGACGAGAGTCGGGTCGAGGAAGGGCTCGCGGACCTCGAGGCTGTGAGCCATGCTGGCGGTGTCGACCTTGTGGAGCATGTCACCCGGCAGCGAGAGGGCCAGATCAGTCAACAGGATGCGGTTGATCGGCTCGCGGGTCCACACGGCCGCGAGGGCCGGTTCGACCGCGGCCTCGTAGCTCTCCCACAGCGGGGTGTAGTCGACATCATGGCCGCCCCCGGGCCGGAAGATCGCCTCGGCCTCACGCGAGAGAATGGTCGACCACTGGATGTGTCGCAGCAGGGGGTCCGCCGAGTCGGCCCGGAGCAGCTTGCGGGCCTGCCGCACGCGGTTGCTCCACGGGCTGCTCTTCGACGAGCGTGCGGCGTGGATCATCGGCACGAGCACATTCCGTCGGACCCACGCAGGCAGGCGCCGGAACCGCTTGAGGTAATGGTGACCGAGGTATCGCCAGTAGCCGGCGAACAGTTCGTCGCCGCCGTCGCCGGCCAGTGCTACCGTCACGTGCTCGCGCGTGTAGCGGCTGACCAACGACGTGGGTAGCAGTGAGCTGTCGGCAAAGGGCTCGCCCAGATGGTCAAGCATCGACGGCAAGGCTTCGAGGATGTCGGCGAACCCGAGCCGAAAGGCGTGATGCTCCGTCGCGAAGTGCTCGGCCACTCGCTGGGCGAAGCGCAGCTCGTCGTACTGCGGCTGGTCGGTGAAACCAATGGAGAAGGTCTTCACCGGCCCCGCTCCGCTTCCGGCCAGGTGAGCCACGACGATAGCGGAGTCGACGCCGCCCGAGAGGAACGCCCCAAGCGGTACGTCGGCCACCGTGCGGGCCGCCACACCTGCTTCGACGCGAACCCTGACTTCCTCACAGGCTTCGCGATAGGTCGGAGCACGCGCGGCCGGGTCCGGTACGGGCAAGTGGTACCATCGGCGGACATCCATCAGACCTCGCGGGCTGAATCGCAGCAGGTGCCCCGGCGGCAGTTTCCTGACGCCCTCGTAGATCGTCATCGGGTGCGGCACGTAGCCCAGTCGGAGATAGTGCGTGAGTGCCGCCGCGTGGAACTGCCGCGGCCAGTCGTCGACCACCGTCAACGCCCGCAGTTCGCTGGCGAAGAGAAGCTTCTGATCGTGCTCGAGGTAGACAAGCGGCTTGATTCCGAAGCGGTCGCGGGCGAGCAGGCCTTCTCCGGAGGCTTCGTCGAAGAGGGCCAGCCCCCACATACCGTTGAAGCGGCGCAGGGCACTCTCGCCCCACCGCGTGTAGGCGGCCAGAACGACTTCGGTGTCGCAGTCGGTGTGGAACTCCCAGCCGCCGCCGGCAAGCTCGCGGCGCAGCTCGCGGTAGTTGTATATCTCACCGTTGAAGACGACGTGCAGTGTGCCCCCGGGTGCGCACATCGGCTGATGCCCGCGCGGCGACGGGTCGATCACCGCCAGCCGCGTGTGGGCGAGGCCGACGGCAATGCCCTCTTGCCCCGAGCGCCAGATACCCGAATCGTCCGGACCGCGATGCTTCAGACGATCGCAGAATCGCCAGAGCACCGCCTCATCAACCGGCCGCCCCCGGAAATCGACGATGCCGGCGATGCCACACACGGGTCAGCGCACTCCTTCCTGAGCCAGGGCGGCCGCGCCGATCACGCCCGCATCGGTTCCCAGCTCGCAGAGGACCAGCTCGACCGACTTCACGAACGGCGGGCCGCCAACGTCATGCATCGCTTCTTCCGCGGCAAACAACAAGGGCTTTCCAAGCTGCGAGAGCCCGCCGCCAAGCACGACTCGCTTGGGTGAGAACGCTGCAGCAAGCGAGGCCAATCCGACGCCGAGCCATCGACCACATTGCCGCACCACTGCCATCGCGGCGGTGTCACCGTCCGCGAGCGCTCGGGCCAGTTCCGTGCCGCCGATCTTGCCGTGTCGGTGCACGAGCGAAGCCAGTGCGCTGTCCGGGCGTTCGGCGGCCTGACGTTGGGCCTCATCGTTGAGGCCGCGCGGACCGGCCAGGCGTTCCAGGCAACCGCAAGCCCCGCACGCGCACCGCGGACCGTCGGCGTCGACGATGATATGGCCCAGCGATCCGGCCGTGCCGCGGGTCGTGCGCACGATTGCCCCATCGAGTACGACGCCTACGCCGATGCCGGTGCCCGCGCTCACCATCATCAACCGCCCGCATCCTCGGCCCGCACCGAAACGATACTCGCCCCACGCGGCTCCGTTGCTGTCGGCGTCGAGTACGACCGGGTGCGCGAGTTGGTCCGCAAGGTGACGCGGCAACGCAAACCCGTTCAATGTCGGGACGTTCGCTACGAACTCAACGACCGAACGATCCTCGTTCAGCAAGCCGGGCATCACGACGCCCACCGCCGTTATGGATAGCCCATTGCGTTCGGCGGTCTCCTCACAATCCCGCACCGCATGCAGGATCGTCTCCGCAATCTGTTCCGCCGGGCGATCGGCGTTCGTATCGAGTCGGCTTCGACATCGCAACACGCCCTCCGCGTCACACGCGCCGATTTTGATGTGCGTCCCGCCCAAGTCGACGCCGATGGTTGCGGGCTCACCCACACCGTCGTCTCCGAGTCGCCGTGCGCCATGCGCCCAGCGAGAGTACGGACAGAGTGGCCGGCAGCAGGCCGAGCACTCCGCACAAAGGAGGAGGCGGCTCGGTCGTGTACAGCGTTGCGATGCGGTTGTGCCCGGAAGAGGTCGGGTCCGGGTCGATTCCCCGAAACGTTACGGTGACCTCCCCGGCTTCGGACACGTCAACCAGTGCGTATGCGAATCGGTTCGCCTCCAGAAACGCAAGCTCGTTCAATCCGACGATGGTGCCCATCACGCTATCGAAGAGGAGTTGCAGTGGACCTTGGGCGAGAGGGACGTCCGCCACGCCCAGTACCGACGCCGCGCTCCAGATCGCCACCTCTTCGAACGTGTCCGTGCCGATCGGGCCGACAATCACCTCGGGTACGCGAACGCCGTTGGTCAGGGCGACGTCGGGTCGGAAGCGGCGGAAGTAGGAATTCAGGTCCGGATTGAACAGGTTGAGGTGGAAGTCGGTCGTGAGGATCCACACGTTCTCCAACTGGTGTGCATCGATGAACTCGAGGATCTCGGCCCGCTCGGCGTCGTAGCCGTCCCAGCGGTCGTCGGGCAATACCCCGAAGAACGTGACGGGTACGTTGGAGACGATGAACTTGACGGTCGCATCCGAGTCGAGCAGCCCGGCCTTCAGCCAGGAAAGCTGCTCGGCCCCGAGCATGGTCCGCGGCTGCCGGAGCGTCTCCACACAGGCCGGATCGGCGAACAGTCCGAGCACGACTCCGTAGGGATCGGGGTTGTGGTCGCAGGCCTCGGCCGGGTCGGCGTCACGATACTGACGACCATCGAGCAGAAACAGTTCGACGTTACGCCCCCATCGGATGCGCCGGTAGGTGCGGTACGGATCGTCGGGGAGGCCCGGCTCGGCAATCGGCATGTGCTCGAAGAACGCCCGGTACCCTGCCTCGATCCGGTCGCGCGGCGGAAACCCTTGGGGATCACCGCCGTCGTAGTCGTTGGCCACCTCGTGGTCGTCCCAGCCCGCGACCATGGCCGTCGAAGCGGACAGACGTCGCAGTGCCGTGTCGGTGCGGATCTGGCGGTACTTGGCTCGGTAGTCGTCGAGCGTGCGGGCGATACCCAGATCACCCGCGGGAATATCCCCGTAAATCGTGTCGCCGAACCAGAGGAAGATGTCGCCGCCTTCCTCCGCGGCGAAGTCCAGCAGGCGCAGGGGGGCGCGCTGGTAGTTGCTGTCGCCGGAGAACACGATGCGAAGCGGGGCGGCGGTCTCTGCCGATGGAGCGGTGCGGAGCCGACCGACATCGCTGGACGATCCGTCGGCGATGTCGACGAAGCGGTAGACGTACCGTGTGGCGGGTGACAGGCCGTCGGCTACGACCTTGGCCGTGAAGTCCTGCTCCGACGACGTATCGAGCTGCGCGGTGAACACCACCTCTGCGAAGGTGTCATCGGTCGCCACCTGCGCTTTCAGGACGGAGGCCTCGGCCGTACGCGTCCACAGTACGATCGAATCGGGCCCCGCATCGCCGGCCGCCACGCCGCTCGTGAACGTTGCCCCGGATGTAGACGAAGCGACAGCAAAGACGACGGCAAAGAAGAGCGTGGCAGGGAGGCGAGAGAAGGTGTCGGGAAGCGATCCGAATCCCAAGAACATGCCCGGGGGCCAATGGACTATCGCTTGGCCACCGGGCTCGAAGGTGTCATGCACGTTCGTGCACACGTGGTCGATCGTTACCCCGGCAAACCATCGGGCTCGGGCGACGACGCCGTCACCGGCTTGGACGGGTACGCTCCAAGTTCGCGGAGGGCCCTTGCCACCCCGCGTTCGAGAGGGTCGATCCGATAGGCCCGGCGATAGGCCTCGATCGCTTTGGCTCGATCGCCGACGCCCTGATAGAACGCGCCGAGCCGTGCGTGCGCCCACGCGTTCTCCGGCTCGACCGAGATGGCCTGCGTGTAGCGCAGCTCGGCCGCGTCGTAGTCGCGACGGGCCTCGAGCCGCTGGGCCCAGTTGACGTACATGCGTGCGGTGTGGCCGCCGTACTTGCTCGCCCATTCGGCGACGGCCAGGGCCTCTTCGTACATGCCCTTCATATCGAGCGCGTCGCTCTTGGCGCGAATGGCCGGGGTGTGGCCGGGATGCGCCTCGACTGCCTGCGTCAGGTAGAGCAGGGCGCTGTCCGCGTAGCGCATGGCCGCGGCGTACTCGTTGGCTTCGGCCTTCTCCCGGGCAAAGGCACGATAGCACTGGCCGAGGTAGTAGAGGCTATCCGGACGCTCGGGACCCGGCTCCAGGGAGGCGCTGAACATCCCCATCGCGCCGACGTAGTCTCCGGCCGCATACAGGACGAGCCCTTCCTGATGAAACTGCTTGGGTGTGTTGACCGTGGTCGCACAACCGGACAGCAGCAAGGCGACCAGCATGACCGGGACGCATCCGAGCGTCTTCATGATATGTGCTCCGTCACTGGAGGGTGCACCACCGCGCCGACGGACGAATCATAGCGGTGACCGTGGCTGTATGCAACTATCGGCTTCACGAACCTCCGGAGATCGATCTTTTGCGGTTGATGTTCTCCAGCCGGTCGAACTCGGCCCGGATTCTGGAACCACCCATTTCCGGGTCGCCACGGCGGTGTTGGGCGATGGAGTTGAGGATCCGGGCCGGCGGCGTGCCCACCTGCGTGTGGCAGTCGAGGCTGCGGACCAGCGTCCGCCACCACAGCGTCGATCGCTCCTCCGTTCGCCTCCATACCTCGTTGTACAGGTTGATCGCCTCTTTGTATCGCTTGAGCCGGCGCAGGGCTTCAGCCTTGCCGAACAGGCTGGGACCGTGTACGGCCTTCCCGTCCGGCCACCGCGCCGCGTCCTCCGCAACGCACTCGTCGAACAGTTTCAACGCCTCCTCCACGTCCCCGCCGAGCAGATGCGCGTCGGCGACCATCGATTTGATCGCCAGCTTCTCGTCGACTTCCAGGGTGGTTGCATGCTTCTGTGCCCATGTCCACAGCCGCTGCGCGAGGGACCGAAGCTCGCCCGCCCGGATCGCGGCTGCCGCCTCGTCTCCGCGGTCGCGCGCCTTCGTTACCCCGTCGCGGACGCCCGACAATAGACTCACGATGACGTCGGACGCCTGTTCCGGCGCGCCGTCGAGGAACGCATCCACGATGCCTGCGGCCTCGTCGAAACGACGAAGGCCCTGGTATGCCAGGATTCGGATGCGGAGGGCCGAGCCGATCAGATCACGGTGTCCCGGGTAGCGTTTCGAGAAGTCTTCGAGGAGCTTCAGCGCACCGGCGTAATCGTGAATCGCCGGAAGGCAACTCACCGTGGCCGCGATGAGCTCGGCATCTCCGGCGAAGTAGTTCACCTCGCCGAGACGGCTCCGCACCTCGGGCGTTTGCGGCTGGGCCGCAGCCAACTCGTTCTTGAGTCGCGTGGCCGCGGCCGTGACCTTCTTCGACTCGGCGATGATGCCACGCACCTGTTCGATCAGCACGGCTTCGTCCGGATCCGCCTGCTCGAGTTCATCCAATCGGCGCTGCAGACACAGCAGCCGGTAGTAGCGTGCATCGATCGCCTTGGGATGCGCGCCGTCGACCTTCGCGTACTCGACGGCGGCGTCGGCGTGGCGGCCGAGTCGATCGAGCACGTTGGCCAGGAAGAACTGCGCGTAGCGCGCCCGGTCGGTGTCGGGATAGCGCTGCGTCAACACGCGCAGTGTGCCCAGGAACGTCTCGCGCACGGCCTGGTGCTGCTGCATCGCCTCGTCCTGGTAGAGCTGCGCCGCGATGTCCACAGCGTGCCCCGCCGCGGTTTCCGCCCGGTCGAAGTCGGCGTGCTCGTCGGCAACGGCCATGAAGGTCCGGGCCGAGTCGAGCAGCTTGCCGCGCTCGTACAGACACACGGCACGGTTGAAGAGCGTCTCCGGACGAAACCGGACCGCAAGCGCGTCGGTACTGGCCAGGAGCGCATCCGCGACCTCGATGGCCCGGTCGAACGTCTTCGCCATCTCGAGTTTGAGTCGCTCGGCCTCCTTGCGGATGTCGTCGGTGCTCTCCGCCTGCACGCCGTTGTCCAGCGTTTCGATCCGGCGTTTGATTTGCGTCGCGTCGCGAATCAGCCCGGCCAGGCAAATGGTCTGTTCGAAGGGATCGAGGCCGGTCACGTCCGTGGTGTGGCGCAGGGTCTGGTAGACCGTTTCATACACGGCGTCTCGATAGGCAGGCTTGGCTTCGGCCAGGGCCAGGAGAGGACGCCGCGCCCTGGTCATCAGGCGGGCGTGCTCGGCGGAGTCACCCCGACCCGCGGCGGTCTCGGCCTGTCGCCGGTAAAGGTCCATCTCCAGGAGGGCGATGGCCAACTGCGCCCCGAGATTGTCGGCGGCGGCGGCGGCCATCCAGGTCCGGAATCGCTCGATCCCGGCCACGGCTGCGTTGCCGTCTCCGCGATCCCGCGCCGCCTTGATTTGCTCGAGCCGAGCCAGCACCACGACCCATGCCACCGCAGCTCGCGCCTCGGGCATCTCGACGGTCTCGGCCACTTCGATCGCTCGGCCCAGGTAGTTGTCTGCGGTGGGGTATTCCCCCAGGAGCCGCGAGGCCATTCCCGCCAGCACGAGCGACTCGCATTGCACCCCCGTCTCGCCATGGGGACGATCGACGTAGTTGGACTGCTCGACGAGGAACGCGAGGACCTCCTTCAACAGTGCCGCACGCTGGGCATCCGCTGGATCCATGGCCAGGGCACGATAGAAGACGGCCCACGCACCGAAGTACTCGCCGGCCAGCCGAAGCTCGTCGAGCTTGCGCAACCGACCGATTACCGTGTCGTTGAACTTCTCGGGGCCGAGGCTCTCGATGCGGTCTTTCTCCTCGGTCACGGAGGTCTTCAGTGCGTCAAAGACGTCCGCCGCCTTGGTGGTGATTGCGAGCAGCGCGCGGCGATCCTCGGCGGTCGGAGTCTTGAGGAGAATGTTCATGTAGTAGGGCTCGGCCTGGCGGTAGACCAGATCCTTGCCGAGCATCAGACGCCAGTCATTGCATCGCGGGTCGTCCGGCTGGCCTGTCACCAGGTCGTCAAGAACCCCAATGGCGTTGCTCAGGGCTGCGAGCTTCTCATCGTTGTCGCGCGTCTCGTCCTCGTAGATTTCGAGGAGTACGTTGCGCCGCAGGAGTTGGGCATCGGCGTGGTCCGCCTCGTCGGCATGCCGAAGCGCGAAATCGAGAAGCTCCTGCATCCCCCGCCGGCGCAGTTCATCCCACAGAAGGCGATCGTTCGAGGTGGATGGTTGCCCGTCGGCCGCCTGTGCCCGCATCGAAGGCGCGAGGCAACACACGACCACGCACGTCACGCCCAGGAGCCTGCGGAAGCGTGGCCGTATTGGAATGGCCGAGAACTTGAGCAGGGTGTGCCGGTGTGGCCGATCGTGCGGTTGCCGCTGAGGCACACGGTAGCGCGGTCGCGGTGCCCGCCCCGAAGGGGCGAAGGACCGTAGCCAGGGGTGGAGCGAAGCGGAACCCCTGGACAACGCGTCCATCGATCGAACCGCCCCGGAGGGGCGGAGGAGTCTTGCCCAGCCAAGTCCGTTCACGTCGCATTGCCGCGCAACATCAACATGCCGTTGTGGTTGTTCCTCCGCCCCTCCGGGGCGGGGGAGTCGGTGCGTACGCCGAACCAGGGGTTCCGCTGCGCTCCACCCCTGGCTACGTTCCGTTGCCCCTCCGGGGCACGCGCGGGCCGCGTCATCGACGCACGCTGCATGGCTTGTGTTGCGTCTCCGTGCGCTCATCATCGGTTTGCCATCGGTCATCTACTTGCTCGACGCGAAGGCGATGTTCTTGTAGGCGGCTCGGACGGCCGCGTTGTACGCATTCACGACGTGGTCCCACTTGACGTCGCCTTGCGGCACGATGACCACGGGCGTTTCGTCGTCGTAGCCCTCGCTGGCCTGGACGCCCTTGAGCTGCACCGCGAGGTCGGTGAAGTTCTGCGGCACCGGCGGGGGCATGCGATCGATGCGCACCTGGTAGTCACCCGGGCCGTCGCCGGTCTGCCGAACCACGACCCGCAACGGACTGATGGGCACCTCGTCGACGGCGGCCACTCCGTGCGTCCGCGGGAGCTTGTTGGGCAGGATGCCCTCGGGTCGATGGAAGCGCATCTGGAGCATGAAGAAGATCAGCAGCAGGAACACGATGTCGATCATGGCCACGAGGTTCAGGCTCATCACTTCGCCGCCGGGTCGACGGCTCCGCGGCGCTCGGCCGGCCGTAGCGGTGCTCGTTGTCGTGGCTGATGCGTTCATCTGCTATCAGTCCGTCTGGGCACCGATGTTCAGCCGCTCGATGCCGGCGGCGGCGACAGCGTCCATGGCCTCCCGCACGTAACGGTAGTTCACCTCTCGATCCGCACGCATAATCACCTGGACGCGCGGGTTGGCTCTTCTTGTTCGCTCCAGTCGCTCCTGGAGCTCGTCGAGTGTGGCGATGACGAACGGCCCGAGCGTGATCGTCGGCTCGTCGAGCCCGACGATGCGCTGAAGGTTGAGCACCACCTTGTCGGTCAGCTTGGTCTCTCGCGCCCGGCTTGCTTCGGGGTCGGGCAACTCGACGTCCGCCATCTCCACCGACGCGAAGCTGGTCACGAGCATGAAGAACACGATCAGCAGGAAGACGACGTCGATCATGGGCGTCATGTTGAAGCGGGCGTGAGATATCGCGCGGTCGAGGCGCCTGTGGCGAACCATCATCGCGTTCCTGCTGCGTGCTGCGTCACGGCTGCGTTGTCCTGGACCGGTGACTTCTGATCCGCCTTCGGCGGACACGCTCCCTTACGGTCGCGTCTCGGTTGTGATGGCGTTCCTTCATGCGGAGTCCTTCTCCGGCGGCGCGCCTTCGGTTGAGTGGCCCGGCTTGAATACTGCGAGCATCTCCTCGGCCGCTGCGATGCACTCCTCGGATAGCGCCTCGATGCGATTGCGAAACAGCGAGTAGAAGAACAGAGCCGGGATCGCAATGAGCAGTCCCCAGAACGTCGTGACCAGGGCGGTCGAAATGCCGTCGGCCAGCTTCTGCGGCTCGGGGGCACCGCCCACCTCGACGATGGCGTTGAACGCCTTGATCATCCCGAACACGGTGCCGAACAGTCCGACCATGGGCGAGATGTTGCCGATCAGGTTCAGGTACTCGACGCGCCGGAGGGCCCGCACCGTACGTTCCTCGCCGGCTTGAGAGATCGCCTCGGTCATGGCCGGGTACCCGCCTGCGGCCTCGCTCAGCCCCGCATGGACGACATGACTCAGCGGACTGGGCTCTTCGGCGGTGTAGTTCACCGCATCGCGGTACTGTCGCTGGTCGAAACGCTGCTGGATCTCCTCGCGCACCGGCTCGGGCATGAACGCCGCCCGCCGGATATTGATGAGGCCTTGCGTCACCAGCGCCCCGGTGGCCATCGACATGGGAATGAGGACCAACCACGTAATGAGTCCGCCGTCCCGGACGAACCGGTTGAAGTAGTTGACCTGCGTTCTCGGGGCCTCGCCGACCGGGTCGGACTGCGCCCACGCCGAAACCGCCAGTCCCAGCGTCAGCACCATCCCCAACCCCCACACGTGCCACCTGCGTCGTTTCGCCATTGTGATTCTCGTTCCTCGTTCAGGACGGGTCGGCCGCCTCCAATTGGGCCAGGGCCTCCTCCGCCCGCTTCGACAGTTCCGATGTTACGGCCGCGTGGCTCCGGCATTCCTGCAACAACGACGCGGCCAGCTTGCGCCGGCCGATGCGCTCGTGCACGCGAGCGGCGATGAACAGACACACCGGGCACTCGCGGTGATCCGGAAACCGGACGACCACGCGCATGGCCTGCACGCCCGCGCCCAGAAGATCATCGCGGCTCTTCGCGGTTTGCAGGGCGACCTGCGCCCCGAGCCGCTGCGCCGTCGGCAGCGATGCCGTGGACGCGGTGCGCATGAACGCGTCAAGCTCCTCCTTTGCCGCCGCGTGTTGTTTCGCCTTGACCGTCTCCTCGATCTGAGCAAGCCGTGATGCTTCGAGCCGCGTCGCCGTTCGCGTTCGCCGATCGTTCGCGGCCGGCGCATCACCCTTCGGCGGCTTTGCCCCTCCGGCTTTCGGGGCTGCGTTCGCTCTGTTCTCCTGAACGGCCTTTCTGAGGGCCTGGATGGCCTCGGCCACGCGAGGTTTGCGTTCGGTCTTCAGGGCCTCGTTCAGTGTGGCCAGGGCGGCTGCGCGATAGCGCGACTTCGGACCCGGGAAGTTCTTCGGCTCCAGGCCCAACGCTCCGATGCCAAGCTCGTTGACAAGTTGCACGAACGTCTCGACCGCCCGATCGAATCGTCCGGTTCGGTCGTATGCCGACACCAACCGAGCCCGCACCAGAGACTTCTTCCACGGTTCGTTGAAACGCCGCAACGCGCGCTCGTACAGCGGAATCGCACCCGAGTTCTTCTTCTCGGCGACGTAGCGCTCGGCGCGGTTGAGATCGGTCGCCCCCGTGATCTGCATGAAAACGAGCTCGGTGATCGGCTTCTCGAGTGTCCGCACCGCCGGTTGCGTCAGGCGGAAGCGTACCTGGCTGTTATGCAACTGTAGGATCTGTACGTCGGTGAACGCCGGCGCATTGCGAAACCGGATCTCGTCCGCCACCGCCCGGGCGGTCGACGAGGTCGTCGCCAGGACCGTCGCCGTGACGAGAATGCCCGCGTTTGGCCGTATGTGTCTATCCACCCAGTTCCTCCGTCGAGACGAACTTGTATCGCCCGCCGCTCTCCTTTGCGATCTTCTCTAGCAACTCCTTGTCGAACTGGTACAGCACGGCGATGGTGTTGATCTTGACGTTTCGCTCCTTGTTCCACTTGGAGATCGCTTCGGCGGCAGCGGCGTCGAAGTTCCCGTCCGTCATGAGGTAGATCAGTTCGGGCGGGCCGCCGGCTACCTTGAACGCCGCATCAAGAGCCGGAACCGGATCAGTACCCCCTTCCGCCACGAGCGTATCGATGAACGCGAAGGCCTTCTTCTTGAAGTGCTGCGTGGCGTGCACGAGCTTCCGGCGCGGGTCGACCACCGGGACCGTCCTGGGCGACTTGACCCGCGGGTTCCAACTGGCGAAGACGATCTGTGCGAAGGGGACCTCCTCTTCTTCGTCAACGTTCCGATGCGAGTTGACCTCCGGTTCCGCCCCGCCGGAGAAGATCAGATGGAAGCTCTGGGAGGGCTGCAGCGCCTCGAGCGACCGCTTCAGTTCCCGCTTGACGAAGTCAAAGCACTCGATCATCGAGCCGGAACGGTCGATCACGTAGACGATCTTGTAGGCGTTGCCGCCCGAGCCGAGGAAGTTCGCGTTGGGCCCGGCGCCGCCGCCGCCGATCTTGAGTCCGAACTTGGCTCCGCCGCCCGGGGCCCCGATGCCCACGATGCGCAGATCGCTCTTCTTCCCCTTCGACACCTCGGAAAGCAGATCCTTCGAGCGCGCCTTGGTGTACGCATGCATGCGGGCCTGGCGCAGGCTCCGACTGGTGCGGTCGACCTCGCGTTTCGGGGCCTCGGTGATGGCCCCGCCGGGTTTGCGGGTCAGGCGGGCGTCGGGAATGATCACGCGATCCAAGTCGGTCGTCGGGCGGTAGGTCAGCACCACGAACAGCATGACCAGGAAAGCCGCGATGTGGAACACGACCGAGACCGCCCACGGCACCGCCTCGGCGAGCACGGTCAGGCTCGAGTCGTCGCCGGTGTCGACGGGCAGCGGCTTGGCCGGTCCCGCTTCCGTCGGGTTCACCGTTACCGTCGCCTTGCATTCCGGACAGGCCACCGGGCCGGCGGGTAGAGCGTCGGCACGCAAGGTCACCCCGCATGCCTGGCAACGGAACTGCACCGCCATCGTTCGAAAAACTCCCCGGAGGACGGCTTCAAGGCAGGACGACACCGCACCGTGCCGCCGTGGTCCCAACGCGCCGGTGGGCGTGGCCCACCATCCATCCCCGCCGCGACCCTACACGAGTCTAGAAGCCTATTCGAGCGTCGTCAACGAACCGCCGACGGAGGCATGCACGCACGTCACGCGGATTCGTCCAGAGGGAAGGGGCCGGCGACCTGGGCCGATCGGTTGCTGCGGCGGACCGCGATCAGCTCGGCGACGATGCTCACGGCGATCTCGGGCACGGTTACGGCGTCGATGCTCACGCCGATGGGGGTGTGCACCTGCTCCAACGCCTTGGGGTCGGCTCCGGCCTCGAGCAGGTCGTCGAAGATGAGTTTAGACTTGCGGCGGCTGCCGATCATGCCCACGTACCGCGCCGGACGGCCGAGCACAGCCGCGAGGGCCTGCTCGTCGTGCTGGTGCCCGCGGGTGACGATCACCACGTAGCTCGACGCGTCCAGCGGAAAGTCGCGAAGCGTCGACTCGATATCCGCCACGATCAATTCATCGGCTTCCGGGAACCGCTCCGCGTTGCAGCAGTCGGCGCGGTCGTCGATCACGACGACGCGAAACCCCACTTCCGACGCGAGTCCTGCGGTGGCTTGGCCGACATGCCCCGCTCCGGCGATGACGAGCGTGGGTCGCGGCTCGGTGACCACGCGATACCCCTGGAGGCCGGCGTCGGTGTCGACCCGCACGACGACCGCCGCTTCCTCGTTGGCGTCGATGGCGGCCAGGGCCTTGCGGAACGTGCCGAGCTGCTCGGCGCCGGCGATCGTTTCGACGGCAATGTCCATGGCCCCGCCGCAGATCAGCCCGTCGTCCCAGCCGTAGTCGTGGTTGAGCGTGAAGTCGAGCCGGCCGCTTTGTCCGGCGGCGAGCATCGCGCGAGCCCGCTTGCCGACCTCGGCCTCCACGCATCCGCCGCCAAGCGTGCCGACCGATCGCGAGCCCGCGTCGACGAGCATCATGGCCCCGGGCTCCTGCGGAGCCGACCCGCGCGTGCGCACCACGACGCACAACGCCACGGGCGTGCCCGCCTCGACCTTGCGGATGACATCTTCGAGAAGCTGACGGTTCGTCTGCATGACACCACAACGCACTGTACGCGAATGCCCATGCCGTACACAACGTCGCGCGCAGACGAGGCCGGCGACCGGCTGCGTGAGAGAAGGGGTGCGTTCGAATCCGAGCCCCGAGCGCAAGCGAGCGGGTCAGGGCTGATCAAGAGAAGACGACAGAAAGGGGGACCAACCGGGAAACTCCGACGAGGCAGCAATCCCTCATCCTTCATCCTCCATCCGTCATCCCGTACGCTCCGCCCAACATTGTGCGGTTCTCAGTTCTCCCCCGTTGGGGCGTCGTTCGCCTTGCGTCGGGCCGCGGCTTGTTTCAGGGCTTCGACGAAGTCCGGGTTGACCTTGCGTCCGAGCGCTTCGCAGGCCTCGACCTCGGCCAGGGCTTCGTCGAATTTGCGGAAGTGGTATTGGATCAGGGCGAGATTCTCGTGGGGTCGGGCCAGCTTCGGGTCGAGCTCGGCTGCGCGGGTGTAGCTCGCGCGGGCATGGGAGTACCGCTTCTGGCGGAACAGGGCGTCGCCGAGATTGAGGTGCGCCGTCGCCGAGTCCGGGTCGGCCTCAATCACCTTCCGGTAGGCGGCCACCGCCCCGGCAAAGCGACCCATCAACAGATACGTGCTGCCCAGGTTGTACTGAACTCTGACGGATTCCGGCTTCAGCTCCAGTGCCTGCTTGTACGCATCGACGGCCTTCTTGTACTCGCCCTTGCGAGCCAGGACGGTGCCGAGCCGGAGGTGAGCCGGGAAGAACTTCGCGTCCTCATCGAGGGCCTGGGTGACCTCGGCGAGCGCTTTGTCGAATTCCTTCCTGGCGAGGTAGGCGTCGGCCAGAATCACGCGGATCGGGGCCGTGCGCTCGGCACGATCGAGCGCGGGAAGCAACCGCTTCAGCGCTTCGTCGGGCTTGTCCGCCTTGTTGAAGACGTTCGCCAGGGCCACCACCGCCCGCAGATCGTCCGGGTGCTCGGCGATGAAGCGCTGGTACAGCCCGAGGGCCGAGTCGTACGCCTTCCGACTCAGGTACGCGTCTCCGAGCGACGAGATCGTGTCGAGGTCGTCGGGCTTCTCTGCCGCGGCCTTCTTCAGCCGGGCCACCTCGGCGTCGGGTACGGGTCGTGTTGACGCTACGCTCGACGACTTGGCGTCGGACAGCGGGTCGTCCTGACCGACAGCAAGCGGCGGAAGGGCGAGGGCAAGGACAACTGCAAGCGGAGTTCGGCACATGGTCAAGATTCCTTCGGAGGCTCGTGCCGGTGATACGGACTATTCTACGGAGTGGCGGGTACGACGGTCAAACGCACGCAGTGCGTGGTGCACTTTGTGTGTGCCTCACCCGAGCCGCGGCATTCATGCCGCGCGGTCCGCGCTGGATGAATCCAGCGGATCGGGCGGTGGCAAGGCGTCCTCAGGCGCCGATCGCACCCGGCACGGGTTGCGGTGCGTCGGCGGATTGCACGGCCGTCGGGACCACCGTACAATTCCGATGGGCGGTCTTGCCGACGGCGTCCGCGGCATGCCTCGCGCGGTGATCCAGCCGTGCATCCCGCGCAATCGGATTGGTGCGGCCATGGCCAAGCGCGACTACTACGAAGTGCTCGGCGTCACTCGTAACGCCTCCGCCGAGGAGATCAAGCGCGCCCACCGCAAGCTTGCCAAGCAGTATCATCCCGACCGCCACCGCGGCGACAAGGCGGCCGAGCAGAAGTTCAAGGAAGTCCAGGAAGCGTACGACGTCCTCAACGATAAGCGCAAGCGGGCGTTGTACGACCAGTTCGGCCACGAGGCCTCCGACGGGCGTTGGTCGACGAGCGGCACCAGCGGCTACACGCGGGCCACCGGGCCCGGCGGTGTGGAGGTCAACATCGGCGACCTCGAAGACCTGTTCAGTATCTTCGGGGGTGGCCGGGCCGCCGGCGCAGGGCCCGGCGGCATTTTCGACCAGTTCACGCGCGGCGGCGGTGCGCAGGGGCGCGGCCGACGGCACCCACATTCGGTTCCCGGTGAAGACCTCGAGCACGAGGCGCGGTTGTCGTTCGACCAGGCCGTCCACGGCACGACGCTGGACTTCGAGCTGACACGGCCCTCCGGCTCGGCGGAGAAGCCGCAACGGCTGAGCGTGCGCATCCCGCCCGGCGTCGAGGACGGACAACGGATTCGCGTGCGGGGCAAGGGCCATCCGGGCCAGAACGGCGCCGCCGCCGGCGACCTGTACATCATCTGTCGTGTGGGAGATCACCCGTACTTCCGTCGCGAGGGTGCCGACATCTACCTCGACGTGCCCGTGACGATCAGCGAGGCGGCCCTGGGCGCCACGATTGAAATCCCGACCGTCCAGGGGCCGACCCGGATGCGCATTCCGCCCGGCACGCCCTCGGGCCGGAAGCTCCGTCTGCGCGGGCGCGGGCTGACCAGGAGCAAGGGAGAGGGGCACGGCGATCATTATGCTGTCATCCAGATCGTTCCGCCGAAGGAGCCGAACGAGCGCCAGCGTGAGCTGTTGGAGTCGCTGGCGGAGGCCGGCGACGATGACCCGCGCCGCGCGACGCCCTGGGCGAGTGAGGCTGCACCCGCCGAGAACGCTTGAAATGTCCGACTTTCGACCTGTTCGTACTACGCTGGTGGTTCTGACGATCGGTGCCGCGCTCGTGATCGGCGGTTTGGCCTGGTACGCGAGTGCGATTACGGGCAGTTCGTCGGCGGGCACGACCGGGCCCGGCGGCGCGAAGACGCTGCCGCCGCCGGCTCAGGCCCTGTACGGCTGGCTGCTCGTATCGAGCGTACTGGTGCTGCTCTTTCTCGTGGCGTCCGTGCTGATCGTGCGCTGGAGCCGCCGACACCAGGCTCGGTCAAGCCGACGCCGCCGCCCCCCGACGCCGTCGGAGGATGTCTGGAAGATGCACCGTCTGCCCGAGGACTGACGTCCAACTGGGCGAGAGATTCCCGTCAGTGTGGTAGCGGCCGGCGCCCCCGCCGGCCGTACGGCCTGCGAGGCGCAGGCCGCTACGAGTCGACCGACCCAGAACGGCACGCGGCCGCTTGCGTTTGGCTTCAAGCACGCCTTTGCCGGCGGCCGAAGTTACATGTGTTCAGTCGTCGGGGAATCGCAATGAAATCGAGAGAGAGAACGACCGACCGCCCCGCCTCGCAATGCACCCCTGACCGGCCCAGGCCGCCGGGGCACGTCGCCGCCGGTGCGGGTGCGATGTCTCTGCTGTTGTCGATTGTGCCCGCGTGCACGGCCCCGCCGCCGGCCAGAGAGCCCGTGTTCGCCAGTGCCGACCGGCTGGCCATCGCCCCCACCGCCATCGAGGTCTTGTTGAAGGAGCACCCCTGCCCCGCAGACAGGGATGTCCTGGCCCTTCCGTTGGGCGACACCGAGCATCAGTCGATCTTCCTGATGCAGCTCCGCAAGCGCGAACCGCGGCACGTGCACGTCCTTCACGACCTCACGGTGTTCATCGTCAAGGGGACGGGGGCGATCATGATCCGCGACGGCGACGAGGATCGGCACTTCTCGGCCGAGCCCGGCGGCGTGTTCCACATCCCGCGCGGCGTCGTCCACTACGCCGTAGCAAACCCGCCCAACCCGCTCGTCGGCGTGGCCGTCTTCTCCCCCCGCTACGACGGCCGAGACAACGTGCCCGTGAAAGAGTAGCGGCCGGCTC
>CAYMME010000025.1:7007-31454 GCA_964391465.1 uncultured Planctomycetales bacterium | reverse complement strand
GTTCAAGATCTACGCGGTTCACACCGACGACGTCGGCGGCGTGCTGCCGGACCTGCCCTTCTACGACTTGCTGGCCAAGGGTCCATTCAAGACGGTCTCGGGCGGCGCACCGGCGGTGTTCGCATCGAGGGACGTGAACGGGGACGGCCGGGCCGAGATCCTCATCGACACCACGCAAGGTTCCGGTGTGAAGCGGTCGTACCTGCGAACGCGCGGGGGCGACGTGTACGACGACGTCGAGGTGCATGCGATCGTCGAACCGGGGGCACTGACCGGCCAGGCGGTTTCCGGTGAGACCATCGTGTCCTCGGACCTGGGCGGCCCGATTGCGATTCGGGTGCAGCCGGGCCTGGGCGGTTCGTACTACCTGAGCACGGCCTCGGGCCGCCCCAACGAGATCAGTCTGTGGGTCGAGGACGCGTCGGGCAACTCGACGAAGCTGTGCGAGGCAGCGCAGTGGGACAACAGTGCCCCCATCAGTATCGAGTTCAACCACGTGCAGGACGCCGGGGGCACGCCCTACGTGGAGAAGAACCACGAGGTGTGGTTCTCGGCCGAGGGCACGACACTGAGCGCGACGGTGCACGAACTGGCCAAGCCGGATGGCAGCAACGATCCGTACGCGCCGGTGGTGGGCCACACGGTCACGGTCAGTTGCCAGGACGCAACGTGGTCGGAAGGCTATGTCGGTATCCGCTCCGAGCGCAACGGATCGCTCGAGACGCTCCTGACCTCGAACGAGTTCGAGGGCACGGTGAAGGAGTACGTCATCCGGCCGTCCACGCCGCCCGCTGGCCCGCTCTCCGGTCAGTCGATTCTGCTCGTGGGGGGTGACAAAGACCACACGGACAGCATTGCCGTATGGACAGCCAGGGGTTCCGGTGCGGGCGTCCATTGGAGTGCCCGCGCGAAGGAGGAACTACTTCTGCAACTCGGGGCCGAGGTGACGGCGATCGGGTGCGACGAGTGGAGGGTAGCCCCGTACACGTTCCCGGCCATCGAGACGATGTTCGACCTGCTGCACCTGGATGGAAGCTGCTCATCGGGCGTGTCGAAGAACGAGAGTCGCTGCTTCACGTTGATCCCCACGCTGTGGAGTGAGCACGTGAACTCGCGGTGCGAATGGACGGGGTTGGCGGCACAGAGCATCTCGGGCGAGAACAGTACATCCGAAGCGATTCACCTGGGTCGTCTGCTGCCGTCCGCTGACGGCGGCAGCCCGCTGCATCCGATCACGGCCGGGCTCCCCGCCGACGGGGCGGACACGAGCGGGAGCGACGGCACCACGAACATCCCGTTCTACGACGAGCCCCAGCACCATCTGCAGTTTGCCACCCCGGGTGGGCTCAACGATCTGCTCGGCATGTCCGCGGCGACGGCCTCGAACGGCATCACGGTGCAGAGCGGCCGGCAGGACTTCATGAGCGGTTACCGGTCGATGCTGCTGACGGTGGCCGACGCCGGCGATCCGCGCTGCGGCCCGACCAGTTCGACTCTGTGCAACGAAACGACGTTCGCGCAGCGGACGGCGTGGTTCGGCTGGGGTGACTACACGCCTCGACTGTCCGTCTGCGGTCAGGCTCTATACCAGCGAACGGTCATCTGGCTGCTGGGCGGAGACCCGAACGGCGTGCCGCTCTCCGACTGCCTCGCAAGTCTGCCGCCCCTGCCGCCGCTGGACGTGCAGTTCACGCTCGCGGCTTCGAGCGGCCCCGAGAGCGTCACGCCTGCTACCATCGAAGTCAACCTGTCCCAGATCTCGGGTGAGACGGTCGAAGTCAGCTATGCCGCGACCGGCGGTTCCGCCGTCGTCGGGGAAGATTACACGCTGCCGGCCGGGCCGCTGGTGTTCGCTCCCGGCGAGGCGCTGAAGGCGATTCCCATCACGATCGTCGACGACGGCCTCTGGGAAGATGACGAGACCATCGAGATCACACTGTCGGATCCTGTCAACGCGACACTGGGCACGCAAACGCAACACACGTACACCATCCTCGACGACGACGCGCCCCCGTTCGTGGATTTCCAGCTCTCGGCAATGAGTCGGGTAGAGGCCGAACTGTCAGCGAACATCGTGGTCGTGCTCTCCGACACCTCAACCGAGACCGTAACGGTGGACTACACCGTTACGGGAGGTACCGCTGACGGTGGCGGCGTCGACTACACGTTGGTCGCGGGACCACTGACCATCAACCCCGGCGAGTCGATCGGCAGCATCGCCATCACCCTAGTCGACGATGGACTTCCGGAAGGACCCGAGACCGCGGAGATTACGCTGTCGAGTCCTGTGAACGCGCTGCTGGGATCGCAGGTCGGGCACACCTTCACGATCCTCGACGAGTACACGTTTCCGACCGAGCCCACGTTCACGAACTCGATCGGCATGCAGTTCGCCCGCATCGAGCCGGGTACGTTCACCATGGGCGTCGGCAACACGCCGCTGCCTGCCGAGCTGGCGAGGGGCAAGGCTAAGTGGATCAGTGGTGACTACGACGAGCACCCCAATCACGAGGTCACGATCACGCAACCGTTCTACATGGGCACCCATGAGGTCACCAATGTTCGACGCGTCGCACGCGGCCTTTCGCGGAGAGCCGTTGCCCGGACCACTCGGCTTCTCCGTCGAGGACAACGAGGCGGTCATCTACGTCAGTTGGCACGAGGCCAAGGCGTTCTGTGACTGGCTCTCGAATCGGGATGGCCTGCCGTACCGCCTTCCGACCGAGGCGGAGTGGGAGTACGCGTGCCGGGCCGGAACTACCACGCACTACCACACCGGGGACGCGCTGCCCGCGGAGTACCACAAGAACCAGATCGAAAGCTGGCTGCCCGCCTCGGACCGCACGCCCGACTTTGTCTTCCCGGACGACTACGCGAGCGAGATGGTGTCCCTGACCGTCGGCCAGACGCCGTCGAACCCGTGGGGTCTGTTCGACGTGCACGGCAACTTGGAGGAGTGGTGCCACGACTGGTACGGTCCCTACGAAGCCGGCCCGCAGACGGATCCGGTCGGGCGCGTCGACGGTGACTTCAAGGTCACCCGCGGCGGAAGTCACGCCACAATCGTCTACTTCCTGCGCTCGGGCAACCGAATGGGCACCGTGCCGGAGGACAGGCACTGGCTCATCGGGTTCCGCGTCGTGCTTGGTGAGCTTCCCGAGACCGAACCGCTGCCCGTGCCGCCGCCCGAGCTGCACCAGCAGGACGTGAGCCAGGAAGTCCCGCCTGACATCGCGGACGGGCCCGATCCGACCGTTCCGCTCTTTCACGGACCACGCCCGTTCGTCGAGGTTTCCGTCAGCCCGAACGGCCCGCTGTTCAGTCACAACCATGATCCCGGGATCACCGAATGCCCGAACGGGGACTTGCTGGCGATCTGGTACACGACGGATTCCGAGCGAGGCCGCGAACTGGGCCTCGCCGCCAGCCGCCTCCGCTTTGCCGACCTGTACAGCGACGACCCGGACGCTTGGCAGGATGCTTCGCCGTTCTGGGACGTGCCCGACCGAAACGACCACGCTCCCGCCATGTGGCACGACGGGAACGGGACCATCTACCACTTCGTCTCACTTGCGGCGGCGTGGGGACGCGGCAACCTGGCCATCGTCATGCGCACGTCGACGGACAGCGGCGCGACCTGGTCGAAGGCGCGGCTCATCGTCCCCGAGCACGGCATGCGGCATCAGTGCTGCGAATCCGTCCTCCGGACGCGTGACGGCTCGCTGCTCCTGACCGCCGACGCGGGGACGCCCAACTACGGAGGCACCGCCGTTCATCTCAGTCACGACAACGGCCTGACGTGGCACGACCCCGGTGAAGGCAGGCCGTGGCCGGTCTTCGCGGCCGGTCAGACCGGAGCGTGGATCGCCGGCATCCACGCCGCGGTCGTCGAACTCAATGACGGTCGGCTCATGGCCCTGGGGCGACAGGACAACATCGACGGCATGATGCCCAAGAGCGTCTCCGCGGACATGGGCCAGAACTGGACGTACAGCGCGAGTCCCCTCCAGCCCGTCAGCTCCACGAGGCGACCGGTACTGCTGCGGCTCAAGGAAGGACCGATCTTCTTCGCGTCCTTTGCCGGCGGCATGCAGATCACGGACACCACCGGCACCTACTCGGTATCCGGTCTGTACGCGGCGCTTTCATTTGATGAGGGCGAGACCTGGCCGGTTCGGCGCCTGGTCAGCAACGAGTCCGGCAACGTGTATGAGACAAGCCATGGCGGGACCTTCACGATGACCGCAACCAACGCCGAACCCAAGGGGTACCTGTCGGTGACCCAGACCCCCGACGGCGTGATCCAACTCATCACCAGCAAGCAGCACTACGCGCTCAACTTGGCGTGGCTCGTGGAGCGGGCATGCATCAATCCCGGAGCCCCGCCGGTTCTCGAAAGCATCTGCGACGGACTCGGCGCGCTCGGCGACCCCACGGCGTTCATCTCGCCGAAGGCGAGATCGGCAGGCCTTGACTCGGTGGACATTCACGTCGACCGGCCGGTCTTCCTGGTGGGCGGTGGCACCAATTCGACGGCCGAATCCGCGCCGAAGGTCGAAGGGCTGACGCCCCTGGAAACGGAAGGTGCGTATCGGGTCCAGTTCGCCGGACCGATCGAGGTCGGGGAATGGACGACGGTCGAGCTGAACGTCGTGGACGACTCCGGCTGCCTGAGCGAGTTGTGCTTCCAGGTTGCGCATCTGCCCGGTGACATCAACCGTGACGGCCAGGTCAATCTCAACGACGCAACCGCGTTCGGTACGGAGCTCAACGGCCCGCAGACACTGATGCTCGTCGACCTGAACGGCGACGGTCAAATCAATCTCAACGACGCCACGGCGTTCGGCCAGATCGTCAACGGCACGAACGGCGAAGGCAGAAACCCCGACGGCACCGGCGGTTGGCTTGGGAGCGGGTTGCCCGCTCGGCCCGTGTGTCCATGACATTAGGAGTGCTCTGACCAGCGGAACAGCCTTCCCGGGCCGCCACACAGGCTCAGGCCAAGTGGATGCGATAGTGCTGTGTTCTTGCCCACAGGTGGAAGCACCCTGGCTACGTCGAAGTCCAGGTGTTATCATGGAGATGGCTCAGCAGAGAGTACTTACGGTCGGTGATGCCATGGGCATGTGAGGGGCTCACCGACCGGGCCTTCCGCAGACGCTTCACCCGCGGGGCCAGATGACATCAGTTCAGCGCGATTGAAGGAAGGGAGATTATGCACACACGTCGACTGTCCCATCTCACGTTGGGTGTGGCCGCTTCGATCTTTAGCCTGCCTGCCTTCTTGGGCGATGACCCCGCGCGTGTGTCAGGCGCGGCACGTGCCGACGCGCCGAGCGTTGCCTTCACTGCGAACGTGACGCTGGGCGATGCACCGCTGACCGTGACCTTTACGGACACGACGACCTCCGGACTCCCGATCACCGCGTGGTCGTGGTCGTTCGGCGACGGAGGCACGAGCGGCGACCAGCATCCGACGCACACCTACACGGCTCCGGGCGACTACGACGTCTCGCTGACGGTGACGACGGCGGAGGGCGACACCGCGGAGACGAAACTCGGCTACATCCATGTGGCCGACCCGGCCGGCGCGACCACCGGGGCGATCGACCTGACGAACGCGGTGATCGTGACGAACCCCGACCCGCGCCCCAAGGCGGAAGCCAAGGCGGCTACGGTGCTCGTCGAGGAGATTGAGAAGCGCACCGGTCTGCTTTGGCCTACGAGCGACGCATGGCCCGGTACGGGCACGCTCATTGCCGTCACCGCGCGGGTGGACGACGGCTCCGGTCTGGCCCCGGAAGGCTATCGTCTCTTCGTCGAGCCGGGCGATCCCGGCCCGACCGTCGTGTGGGTCATCGGAGCGGACCCGCGCGGCGCGCTGTACGGCGTCGGCAAGCTGCTGCGTAGCGTCGAATGGGGGCCGGGCCAGGCCGGCCTGCCCGAAGCTCCGAACGTGGTCACCGCCCCGGTGTCCCCGCTTCGCGGATATCAGCTCGGTTTCCGAAACACGGCCAACTCATACGACAGGTGGAACACCGACCAGTACGAGCAGTACATTCGCGAACTCGTCCTCTTCGGCGCGAACGCCATCGAGAACATCCCGTTTGATGGGGGGAGCAGCCCCCATTACCCGATCCCTCCGGCCCAGATGGCCCAGGAACTGAGCGCCATTTGCGACGACTACGGCATCAACTACTGGCTCTGGACGCCCGCGCCGTACCTTTCCAACGCGACCGTGCAGGACCAAGTACTCGATCAGCACGAGGCCCTCTATCAGAACTGCGCACGGCTCGACGGAGTTTTCGTGCCGGGCGGCGATCCCGGGAGCAACCCGCCGCAATTGCTGATGCCGTTCCTGGAAGACCTCGCCGCCTTGTTGCACTCATATTTCCCCAACGCCGAGGTCTGGGTGTCGAACCAGAAGTACGAACCCGACGAGAACGACTGGTTCTTCAATTACCTCGACTCGACACGGCCGACCTGGCTCGCCGGAGTCGTGTACGGCCCGTGGACCAAGCTCTCGTTGCAGGAGCAGCGCGATCGCACGCATGCGGATTATCCCATCCGTCGCTACCCGGACATCACGCACTGCCTCCGCTCCCAGTATCCGGCCCCGGAGTGGGACCAGGCCTTCGCCCACACGCTCGGTCGCGAACCGCCCAACCCCAGGCCGCTGGGCACCGCCCAGATCCACAACGTGTTTGCGCCGCTCTCCACCGGTTTCCTCGCCTATTCGGACGGTATCCATGACGATGTGAACAAGGTCGTCTGGGCCATGCGGGGCTGGAATCCGGATGTCCCGGTCGAGGAGATCCTGCACGACTACACTCGCTTCTTCTTCGGCCCTAGCGTCGCGGAAGAAGCGGCCGGCGGGATTCTCGGATTAGAGCAGAATTGGGTCGGGCCGCTCGCTGCCAACACCGGCGTGGACGACACGTTTGCCCAATGGAGCCAACTCGAGGCGGATCACCCTGATCTGGGCACGAACTGGCGCTGGCAGCTCTGCCTGGTCCGGGCGTACTACGACATGTACACGCGGTACCGCCTGCTGCATGAGAGCGACCTCGAGGCGCAGGTCCATACGCTTCTCTCCGACGCCCTCGCCGGTTCGGGCAACCCAATCGCTGCCGTGAGCGAAGCCCGAGTGCTGCTCGCCTTGGCGGATACCGCGCCGGTTCGCCAGGATCTCCGTGCCCGCATCGTCGCGTTGTGCGACGACCTCTTCCACTCGATCGGTCTGCAGACCAGCGTGCCTCTGTATCAAGCGGCCAGCGTTCAACGCGGCTGCATCCTCGACCTTGTCGACCACCCTGTGAACAACCGCTGGTGGCTCGAGAGCATGTTCGATACGCTTCCGTCCAGACCCAACTTGCCGGCCTATCTTGCGGTGATTGAGACGATCCTGGGCTGGGACAATCCCGGCCACGGTAGCTACTACGATGATCTGGGCAACAGCACGCAGCAGCCTCACCTGGTCCAGCAGAAAGCGTGGGCCGAGGATCCCGGATACGTAGACTCAACGCAGAACGAGTTCTCCTGGCACAACGCGGATCCATCCCTCGCAAAGGGTGGCGGTCGCCTGTCCTGGCAGGATCAGGCCGAGACGCTCTACGGTACCCCGCTTCAGATGCGCTATGAGGGCCTGGATCCGCTCACCGTGTATGACCTGCAAGTGACATACGTGGGACGCTTCGGGGCGACCATGACGCTCACCGCCGACGGCTCGTACGCGATTCACGGAGCAGTCGGGTCCGGCAGCCTCGATCCCCTGAGGTTCGACGTTCCTCAGGCGGCAACCGCAGACGGCGTCCTGGAATTGTCGTGGGGTCTCGTCGGAGGCCGAGGTTGCCAGGTCGCCGAAGTGTGGCTGCGCAACGTAGGCCCGCCCCGGCTCGTTCACATTGCCGGGGGGGTTGGTCCCGATCCGGCAGCCTTCATTTCGCCGACGGCGAAATCGGTCGGCTGCGATTCCGTGGGTCTTCTGCTGACCCACGACGTGACGCTCGTGGCCTCGTGTACGACGTCGACCGGCGGCAGCCCTGCGTCCGTCGAAAGCCTGACCCAACTCGGCGAAGGGGTGCACCGCCTGTCGTTCGGCGGACCGATCGAGATCGGTGAGTGGACGACCGTCGAGTTGACCGTCGAGTCGCCGTTCGACGTTGAGGGCACCGTGTGCTTTCAGGTCGCCCATCTGCCGGGGGACTGCAACCAGGACGGTCAGACCAACAGCAACGACGCGACCAGCTTCGGTCAGGAGTTTCCTGACGGGGCGGTCCTGCGGGCCGACCTGAATGGTGACGGCCAGATCAATCTCAACGACGCCACGAAGTGCGGCCAGATCCTCAACGGCACGAGCGGCGAAGGGATCAACCCCGACGGCACCGGCAGTTGGCTCGGAGAGGGCCTGCCCACCAAGCCACCGTGTGCGTGCGGCCCGTAGGCTCGCATCGGCGCCCACGTGAGAATGAGTATACGACCGACAGGGTCGCCGTATCGGCGGCCTGGCGCCTCGGTTCTGCGCCCGCCCGTGGGCGTGCTCTTCTGGCCTCTTGCCGTGTCAGGCGCCGCCTAGCCCAAGTATGGCCTGAGAGGACTTTCCCATCCTGGCGGCGAGTACACTCTTTTGAGGAATGCGCTTGACGCGACGTCCGATACGGGTTATATTAGTTGTGTGGGTCCGAGGGCAGAGGTGCAACCGCAACCGCAACCGCAAGGCACATAGAATTGAGGTAGAGCTGTGCGCTTGGAGGACTCCGCAATGTCATGCCGATATTTAGTCACTCGAATACCTCGTTCCGAACCGGCGAGCCCTTTTTGTGCTGCACTGTTGATCGTGGCGGTCGCAGCGCTGCCAGCGTCCGGGGCTGTGGTCAGCGGACTTGTGCCGGACTGGAACCAGCCGTACACCTACGGGCCGCCGCTGGCCGACGGACCCGGACCGAACCCCGGGCCCGGCGCCGATCCCTTCGACGCCTGGTCGGCTCCGACCGCAGCCGCCAGCTTGCTGGGCCACTGGGACGACGTGCGCGGCGTCCCAGTGGCCGACGGCACGCCGGCGCCGGGCACGACCGTCCCGTACGGCGGGGGGGCGTCGTGGCACGACTACCAACTCGACGCCAACCGCCCCGGTCCGGGGCCAGCCCCGCCGACGGTCACCGACCTCGGCTGGTACATGGACACCAACAACAGCGGCGACACCGCCCGCGGCAACGGCACCGAAGCCCATGTGGGCACGCACGTCAAGGACATCCACGCCGGCTTGCAGACGTTCCTGGACACGGTGTCCAGCGGCTGGACCACCCGGACGCGGGGCGCCGACTTCGCGCTCGGCACCGACCCCGCCGGCGTCCCGGCCACTCCCCACCCCGAAGCCGCCTCGGCCTTCGCCGAAATCGTCAACGAGATCGACAACAACCGCACCGTGCTCATTACTTGGAAGCACTGGGACATTGAGTTCACCGGGTGGGTCGGGGGCTGTGGGGGCTGCTTTGAACCTGAGTACCCTGGCGCTTATTGCATATTTAGAGGTGACGGAACCTCAGGCATATGGGGTAATGATGAGATTTGGCGGGAGGGGTCCGAGCCTCTGTTGACACTGGGTCATACCGCTACTGTCGTTGGCTACAGAGCCGCCGCGTCGACGCCTCCGGTCTTTGTGGACGACCAGGGGGACCCCGTTCCCACGGACTGGGTCGTGGTGCATGACAACGTCGGTGGAACGGAGCGCAATGTCGCTGTTCCGCTGAGGGATGAAGAATACGGTTCGGTGTGGTTGGCCAATACGAGCGTCGTCCCCGAGCCCATGACGTCTCTACTGCTGCTGGGGGGAGCCATACTGCTCGTACCCGGGCGCTCGAAACGTAGCAAGTTTAACTAAGAGTACGGATAGCATTGTCAGTCTTGAAAGGGGCGGGACATGCATTACCATGAACACATTGACTTGCGTTTCTTCCGTCGCCGTTCTTTTGACCGGACGACATGGCTTTCCGTCCGCATGACGACCCTTCTTGCCGTGATCGCCGTCGCCCTCGTCGCCACATTCTTGGGCCGCGCGGGATTCCTCCAGACGACGGCGGCCGGAGAGTTGGGGCTCCCGTCGGTTGTTGCGCCGGAGGTCTACGACGCACTCGCGGCTAGCCCTGACGGGCGCGTGTACGTGATCGTTCTGCTTGATGGTTTCTTCAGTCTTCGGGATGTCGAAGAAGCAGAACGAGCCGTCGCGGTGCAGGAGCAGCAGCAGGCAGTGCTCGGTGGATTCAGTGAGGCTGAGTTCGAATTGGTGCATCAATTCTCCGAAATCCAAGTATGCCGGGTTGGATGAGGTGACGATCGAGCTGACCGAAGAGGTGACGCTGGTGGACTCCTGTACGACCTCGACCGGCGGCTCGCCTCCCGATGTGTCGAGCCTGACGCAGGATCCGTCAGATCCGTTGCGGTACACGGTCGCGTTTGACGGGGCGATCGAGGTGGCCGAATGGACCACCGTCACGCTGACGTTGGAGAACGATTCCGAGGTGGAGGCGGACATCTGCTTCCAGCTCGGTCACCTGCCCGGCGACGTCAACCAGGATGCCCAGGTCAGTCTCGCCGACTCCACGGTGTTCGGCGACGTTTTCGACGCGGGCGGGCCGAACGCGTTGGGCGATCTGGACGACAACGGCCAGGTGAACCTCAACGACGCCACGAAGTTCGGCCAGATCTGGAATGGCACCAGCGGCGAAGGCTACCTGCCCGACGGCACTGGCGGCTGGGCGGGCCAGGGGCTGGGCGACCGACCGACGTGCGCGTGCCCATAGTCCTGATACGCGCCGCCACGGGTGGGCCGGAATATCGCCATCCGCGTCCGTTCCGCACGCTATCCCGGCTTCGTGCACCTGCACGGTGTCCGCGGTTGGTGTCGCCAGCCGGCTGCTGTATAATCCCCCACCATGCTGGACGGTCGACCGCTCATTCTGGTTCTGGCGGCAGCCACCCTCGCGGGTACGAGTCCGCAAGGGCATCCGCAGCGTGCGCCGGCGAACGAGGGGTGCGTCGCGCCGCAGACGGCACCCACCACTGCTGATGCGCCCGCCGACGGTGACGAAGACCGCAAGAAGGACAAGAAGCAAGCCATCCCGTCGAACAGCCTGACCGGCGTGTGGCATCGCGGTGGCGGCGAGCCCGGCAAGGTGCGGCCGGTTGCCTCTTCGCTGCCGCGACCGATCTGGTCGTGGCCCGCGCTGTCGCGCGACGCGGTCCACGCGGGGCACGTCGAAACCGCCACGCTTCCGCCGCGTTCCCCGTTGCCGCGGTCCGTGCAGCCGCACGCCCCGCCGGCCGCGGCCTGACCCACGTCGTCGTCAACTGGTCTGACGTAGGTATCGTCAATTCTGCTTGATTTTGGCGCCTCCGAGCGCCGGTTGCTCATGGTATTGCGGGATCCCCGCAGGCAACATCGTAGGAAGAACTGACCCATGCAAGAGAAGAACCTGCTTTGGAAGATTCTGGCCGTCATTGTTCCGGTCGCTCTGGCCGCGTATTTCCTGTACTCGCGACCCTTGAAGTACGGCATCGACCTGGCCGGCGGTTACAGCCTCCTGTACGAGATCGACGACACCGGCCTGACCACCAGCGATAAGCGTGACCTGGCCGAACGGGTCATGGCCGTGCTCCAGCGCCGGGTCGACCCCAACCGGATACGGAACCTGGTCTGGCGCCCCATCGGACAGAACCGGCTCGAGATCCAGATGCCGAGGCCGCCGGGCAACGTCGAGGAACTCCGGACCGCGTGGCAGGCGGCGCAAGATGCGCTGTTCAGCAAGAACGTGGCTCGGAAGGAGATCGAGGGCCTGCTCGCCGCAGCGCCGGATCAACGGTCCGCCATCCTCCCCACGCTGCTGCGGGGCGTGTCCGAGCGGCAGGCGCTGCTGCAGACGGCCGTAGCCAAGTACGACGCCTATCAAGCGGCACGGAAGGCCGACCCGAGCGCGGACGCGACTACGGAAGCGCAGGCGGCCTACGAGGATGCCGTTCAGCAGGTATTGGTCACAAACGTGCCCAAGGTCCGGCTCACCACTGCGCTGGAGTTGAAGAAAGACACCGACGCGCGGAAGGCGGAGTTGGACGAGATCCGCGAGCAACACGCGGAGAGGCTCGGCGAGATCGACGCCCTGATCGTGGCCAGCGATGCGTACGACAAGGTCAAGGGCGTGCTGGCCGATCCCGCCGACCTCCAGCGTCTGCTGCGAGGGGCCGGCGTGCTGGAATTTCGCATCCTGCCGAAGAAGAAGCCGGACAATCCGACCGCGTTCGACACCTACAAGAACGATCTGGCCGAGCGCGGGCCGCGGTATCGCGGCGACGGCCGGCACGTTTGGCTGCCCGTTGAGAAGCCCGAGGCTTTCATGCATGTGACGCGCGATCAGCTCAAGGATGAGGAGGCCGTGGCCGCGCAGTCCGAGCTGATCGTCCAGAAGTACGTGGGCCAGTGGTACGTCCTGGGCGGCGGTGGTACGCGCGAGGCTCCCGACCGGTCCAAGGGGCTGCTGGCCTCGAAGGACTGGGCCCTCAAGGCCGCGCTCGCGACGCGCGACTATCGCACCAACCGACCGGCCGTGAGCTTCACCCTGAATGCGCGGGGCGGCGCTCTCTTCGGTGACATGACCGGCAACAACCTCCAGCAGCCGCTGTGCATCGTGCTGGACGGTGTGGCCATCTCGTGGGCGAACATCATTGATCGAATCCGTGACCGCGGGCAGATCACGGGGGACTTCACCCAGCAACGGGTCTCCTACATCGTGCGGACACTCGAGGCAGGCTCGCTGCCGGCGCGCCTGAAGGAAACCCCGCTGATGACCAAGTCCATCGGCCCGAGTCTCGGTGAGACCAACCGGGCGAAGGGACTCCAGGCGGCGGTCTACGGGCTGATCTGCGTTGCCGCGATCATGGCCGTGTACTACATGTTCACCGGACTCGTGGCGGACCTGGCCGTCGCGATGAACCTCCTGCTCGTGCTGGGCGTGATGTCGGCGTTGCAGGCAACCTTCACCCTCCCGGGCATTGCCGGTCTGATCCTCACCGTCGGTATGGCCGTCGACGCCAACGTGCTGATTTACGAGCGCATCCGAGAGGAGATCCTCCGCGGAGCCAGCCTCCGCATGGCCCTCAAGCTCGGGTACGAGAAAGCGTTCTCGACGATTCTCGACGCCAACATCACGACGCTCATCACGTGCGTGATCCTAGGCTATGTAGGCTCCGAAGAGATCAAGGGCTTCGCCATCACGCTCGGCCTCGGAATCGTGACCAGCATGTACACCGCGCTGTTCGTCACGCGGCTGATCTTCACGCTGCTCGTGAACGCAAGAATCCTCAAGTCGCTGCCCATGCTTCACCTGATTCGCACGCCGAACATCGACTGGCTGAGCAAGAAGAGGGTGTTCTGGCCGATCTCGGTCGTTCTCGTCGGGCTGGGGCTGGCGTTGGTGGCGATCCAGCCGGCCGAGCGACAGCTCGACATCGAGTTCCTCGGCGGCACGAGCGCCCAGATCGCGTTCCATCCCGGGAAGCTGCCGGAGACAGGAGCCGACACCGAAGTTCGCGACCGGGTGTCGAGCACCGATGCGTCCGGGGCTGCGGGCTGGCTGCTTGGGTCTGCCGATCGGCTCGAGCAAGCCACGGTCACGAAACTCGGAGACGGGCATTACCGCGTGTCCTGCTCGGGGCTGTCGCCCCTCGAGATCGAGGCCCTGATCACGCCCGCCGATGTGCTGGGCGACGAGATCGCGCTGGGTGGCGCAACGCTTCTGGAAGACGCCGTCGAGCTGCGACTGCGGGGGACGGTGATCGAGACGGAGGAAGCCTCCGCAACCGCGACGGCACCGGCCGGCGACGCGGAGGGCGACCAACCACCTGACGCCAAGGCGCTGTCGCTCGATCAGGTCAGGGAGATCGTGACCGTCGGCGGATCGCGGTATGCACGAGATGCATCCCGCAGGCTCGCCGCCGCGCGCATTCAGACGGTGGAGACCGTGGGCGACGAAGAGGGGGACAATTTCGAAGTGATCACCACGGAGACCTCCAAGAAGCTCGTTCAGGTGGCGCTGATCAACACGTTCGGAGAATCGCTCGACGTGCAGATGCCGATCCCGTTCAACCTCGTTACGTCGGACGAGAATGATCCGGCCGGGGCCTACCCCATCAACGAGGAAGCCAATCAGCTTCAGGATGTGATTGGCGGGGCGGCGCCGTTCGACGTGACGGCCTTCAAGGGCGGCATGGCCATGGTGTTCGACTTCCCCGAGCAGCCGCAGACGGTTGATGAGGTCAAGTCGCGCATCAAATCCATGCGGCTGCAACCGGACTTCGAGGCTTACGGTCAGCGCGAGTTCGAGGTCTTCGGTCTAACCGCGGCGGACCGGGATCCCACCGGCACGGCGCGGTTCTCGAAAGTCGCCATCTCGGTGTTCGACGACGCCTACCCCTATGACGAGGATCCGGATGAGTGGGCGGACAACGTCGCCAAGACGGAACTGGAACTCGTCCAGGCCGCGCTCAACAGCGAGCAATCGCTGCGCAAGGTGTCCCAGTTCGCTCCGCAGGTCGCCGGCCAGGCCACCAACCAGGCCGCGCTGTCGATCCTGCTGGCCCTGGCCGCCATCGTCGGCTACATCTGGCTGCGGTTCGGGTCGATGCAGTTCGGGCTCGCCGCGATCGTCGCCCTCGTGCACGACGTGTCGATCGCCTTGGGCTTGGTCACCGCGACCTACTTCATCCACAACACCTTCTTCGGCGACGTTCTGCAGATCACGGACATCAAGATCGATTTGGCCATGGTGGCCGCGTTCCTGACCATCATCGGGTATTCGCTGAACGACACGATCGTCGTGTTCGACCGCATCCGAGAGAACCGCGGCAAGCTCGCGACGCTTTCGCCGGTCATGATGAACAACGCGATCAACCAGTGCCTGTCCCGTACGGTCATGACCTCGCTGACCACACTGATCGTTGTGGTGGTCATGTACGTCGTCGGGGGTGCGGGCATCCACGGATTCAGCTTCGCGCTGATCATCGGTGTGATCGTGGGCACGTACAGTTCGATCGGGATCGCGACGCCGCTGCTGGCCGACCAGCGCACCCTGCGGCTGGTGATGATCGTTCTAGGGGTGCTTGCGGTGGTGGGGCTCTCGTTCCTCGCGACCAACCCCACGGTCCGCATGGTCGTGAGCGGAATCGCCGTGGTCGTGGGGCTGTTCCTGCTGATCCGTGAGATCCGCTCGGGGTCGGGGGCCCGCATGCTGGGTCCGGGCGGAGCCAGAGCGTAGAGCCCCGGGCGCCAATGGAGTTCATCAACCGGACGGAGCTGGACACGGAGCGACTGCGCCGGCTGTTTGCGCACGAGATCGAAGGCTGGCCGCACGAGACGCTGCGGACCACCGTGCGCTACAGCCGGGGCGCCGACTTCTCCGGAACCTGCTACTACCGGGCGGGTAAGGTCTACGTGAACATCGGGCGACACGTGGCGTACCCCTACGCCATGGGCACGAACATCGCCCGGGCCCGGTCGAACGCTACCCATTGGTGGAAGGAGACCTACACCGTCGAGATCGCCGACGCCTATCGGCTCGCCCTGTTCGTGTTTCTGCACGAGTTCTACCACTGGCTGGTGAGCCGGGCCCGGCGGAACCCACGGCAGAAGGAGTCGATGTGCGACCGGTTCGCGACGCGGGTGCTGGTGATGCGGTACGGGGCGGTCGTCCGCAACGCGGCCGGCATGGCCGTCGGCCGCTCGGCCTGGGACTTCCAGGACGTGGACGCCTTCGTCGCGGCCGCCCGTAGACGCCCGCCCGCGAGCCGCGCGAGGGCGTAGCCCGCGTGGATCGGGCGAATCCGAGCCCCAAGCGTAAGCGCGGGGTCCAATCTCCGTGTGCGGGTGCCCCATCCTTGGCACGCCGAAGGCGCGACAAGGGTGGGGGACGGATGGGGCACCCGGCTTCGGCTGCCATCTCTCATCCCTCATCCAGTCCGCAGGCGTCCCGTCCTTGACATCGATCGAGAGAGCCGGTAGACAGGCATACAGCAGGACTTCGGAAACCGAGAGCACAATGGTACGTCCGTCCACGAGTCGTGTTCCTCTCCATTGCAGGCCCCGTCGGGTCTCGTACTTTTACGGTTTTTGGTTTTACGGGAGCACACGGCTCGGGGCCTGACGACGCCGGTTGACAGAATCGTTAACATGCCCCGAGACGTGAAGGCGTCTCGGGGTTTTTTGGGTTCTTCACGGTTTTCCGGGGACTGTCGCAGCTCCGTTTGGAGTGTGCTCAGCGGCACTCAGGGCTTCACAAGCCCTTATCGCAACAGGTTTTCCCGCTCCCGCGGCACGCTCCGCGGAGGCTCGGCCGTCGGCGAATCGGTGCTCCCGGCTCCCCGGCGTCTCGAGTAATGGACAAGCCCGTTTCGCCTCTGCTGGTAGTAGCGAGGAGTTCGTCAGCAGTCGAAAGCACTCCCCGCTAATCCGTGAAGAACCGTTTTTTGTTTGGCGCGACCCGCAGGGGAGCGCATACCGGCAAGGTGACACATGCTCGACATCAAGCAGATTCGCGAAGATCCGGATCGCATCCGCCAAGCGGCGGAACACAAGAGTGTTCCCTGCGACCTCGACCGGCTGCTTGCCGTGGACGACCGGCGGCGGGCGATCCAGCAGGAGCTCGATCACCTACGCCACCAGCAGAAGGAGATGGGCTCGCAGATCGCCCTCTACAAGAACCCCAAGAGCAAGTGGTACCAGCGGGCGGTCGCCGACGGCATGACGACCGAGCAGATTGAGGCCGAGTGCGCAACGACGCTGGAGCAGTCGAACCGCGTCAAGGAGCAAGTCAAGTCGCTGGCCGCCGAGGAGCAGGAGGTCCAGGCCGAGTTCGACCGGCTGATGCTCACGGTTCCGCAGCCGCCCGCTGCCGAGGTGCCCATCGGCAAGGACGACACCGAGAACGTCGAGGTCCGTCGCGTGGGCGAGCCTCGGGAATTCGACTTCGAGCCGAAGGACCACCTCCAGCTCGGGCAGGCATTAGGCATCATCGATGTGGAGGGCGGCGTCAAGCTGGCGGGCACCCGCAACTACCTGCTCAAGGGTGACGGCACGTTGCTGCACCAGGCCGTGTTGCGTCTGGCCGTCGACATGATGGTCGAGCGTGGCTATGAGGCCATGACCGTCCCCGTGCTCGTCCGCGACGCCATGATGGTCGGCACCGGTTACTACCCGGGCGGCGAGGAGCAGGCCTACCGGTGCGAGCGCGACGAGATGAGCCTGGTGGGCACGGCCGAGGTGCCGCTGACCGCCTATCACGGGGACGAGATCCTCGACGAGGCCGACTTGCCCCGCAAGTACGTGGCCCAGAGCCCGTGCTTCCGCCGGGAGGCCGGCGCCGCGGGCAAGGACACCTACGGCCTGTACCGCATCCACCTGTTCGACAAGGTCGAGCAGGTCATCGTCTGCCAAAACGACGAGGCCGCGAGCATCGCCTTTCACGAGGAGATCCTGCGGAACTCCGAGGACCTCATGCAGAAGCTCGAATTGCCCTACCGGGTGGTCAACGTGTGCACCGGCGACCTCGGCCAGGGGCAGGTGCAGAAGTTCGACATCGAAACGTGGATGCCGTCGCGCAAGGGCTACTGCGAGACCCACTCGGCCTCGCGGTTCTACGAGTTCCAGGCCCGGCGGCTCAACATGCGATACCGCGGCGCGAACAAGAAGGTGCGGTTCTGCCACACGCTGAACAACACCGTCATCGCGTCGCCGCGAGTGCTGATTCCGATTCTGGAGCTGAACCAGAACGCCGACGGATCCGTGACGATCCCGACGGCGCTTCGGCCCTACATGGGGGGGCGGGAGCGGATCGAGGCAGGTAGACCTACTTGGGAGAGCGATCATGGTAGTGGTAATGCGAGCGGGGAGCACGAAGGCCGAGGTCGAACATGTTGTGCAACTGGTCCGCGACTTCGGGTTGAAGGATCACGTCATCGTCGGGACCGACCGTACGGTCGTCGCGGCCATCGGCGACAAGCGGAACGTCGACAAGGGTGCGTTCGAGGCCTTCGACGCGGTGGAGAAGATCGTGCCGATCCTCGCCCCGTACAAGGTGGCGAGCAAGGAGGTCAAGCGCGAGCCGTCCCTGATCCCGATGGGGGCCGAGGCGACGCCCATGGGCGGAGTCAAGATCGGCGTGATCGCCGGGCCGTGCAGCGTCGAGAGCCGCGAGCAGTTGATGGAGATCGCCCACGCCGTGCGGGAGGCCGGGGCCGTCGGCCTGCGGGGCGGGGCGTTCAAGCCGCGGACCAACCCCTACAGCTTCCAGGGGCTCGGCGAGAAGGGGCTCGAGCTGCTGGCCGAGGCCCGCGAGGAAACCGGCCTGGCCATCGTGACCGAAGTGACCTGCATCGCCCACGTCGAACTGGTCGGCAAGTATGCCGACGTGCTCCAGATCGGCACGCGGAACATGCACAACTTCAACCTGCTCCAGGCGTGCGGACGATCCGACAAGACCGTCTTCCTCAAGCGCGGCTGGTCGTCCACGCTCGACGAGTTTCTGCTTGCGGCCGAGTACATCATCAACGAGGGCAACCAGAACGTCATCCTCTGCGAACGCGGCATCCGCACGCATGAGGAGTACGTGCGAAACACGCTCGCCCTGTCGATCGTCCCGGCCATCAAACGCGAAAGCCATCTTCCGATCGTTATCGATCCGTCGCACGGTACCGGCCACGCCTACATGGTGCCGGCCATGTCCAAGGCGGCAGTCGCCTGTGGCGCCGACGGCCTCATGCTCGAAGTCCACCACGACCCCGAGCATGCAATGACCGACGGAGGCCAATCGCTGACCCCCAAGGCCTTCGCACAACTGATGAAAGACCTGAAGCCGGTGGCCGAGGCCGTGGGACGACAAACGTAGGAGCCTCAGGGCCGCGGAGTGCGTTCACCCCGGGCTCGTGCCGTTCGCGTTTCGCGTCTTCCGTAGCGGCCTGCGCCTCGCAGGCCGTCCGGGTCCCGGCGCGCCGGCCCCCGCTCCGACTACGGCAGGGCGGCGGATCCGTCAGCCCAGGAACGCGGCAGGCTCAAGCGTTCGGCGGGCCGGTCTGCCGATGGGAGCCAGCGTCACCTTCTGATACCGCCCCGTCGCATCCGGTTCGAGTACGACGATGTGCTCGACGCCGTTGATCGTTCCCCTGGCAGTGATTCGGCTTGTGCGGCATCCGACCGGGTACCTGGGATAGCGGGAATCGCGACGTTGGACCGGTTTCGCGACTTCGGCCATAATCGCGTTCGAGTGGCACGGAGGATCGGAATGACCATGTCAGCCACACGCATCGTACTGGAATGCCTGAGGAAGCCGCGGCCGGTCTGCGATAGGCCCGGCGTTCACGCCGGGTTTGCGAACGCCCCCGCCTCGCCCCGGACCCCGGTTTGCCGGGGTTCTCGACATTGGAGGATGCAAGTTGTAGTGACATGAGCCACAATGCCTACTACGAGATCTATCTTCACGTCACATGGCGAACGAAAGGCAACGCCGCCCTCTTGCGCGGCGACGTGGAGCGCGCGGTTCACGCGTACCTGTACGACAGAATCCGTGAGACCGAGGGCGTTTATGTTCACGCAATCGGTGGGACCGACGACCATATTCACTTGGCCGTCCATATCGCGCCGACGGTGGAGATCGCCAAATGGATCGGCGATCTCAAGGGGGCATGCTCTCATCATGTGAACGATGCATTGGGACAGAAACTCCTCTATTGGCAGACCGGATACGGCATCGTGTCGTTCGGGAAAAGGCACCTGGACTTCGTGGTGGCCTACATCCGTCGCCAACGTGAACATCATGCTGGAGATGGGGCCATCGCTCGATTGGAACGTGTCGAGGTGGTTTGATGGATGGCAACGAGAAGGGCGAGAAGCCCGCTGAAGCGGGCTGCAGAAGAGAGCGCACTCGGCTCGGAGAACCCGGAATAAATGCCGGGCCTAGCGCGGAAGTGACAAACATCGATCGTGTGTGCCGGACTCGCGCGACCATGCGGGTGCCCCATGCTCGGTCCGCCGAGGGCGGCACAAGGGTGGAGGACGGATGGGGCCTGTAGCATGTCCGCGCCCCACCCTTCGCAGATCCGGGTGCGCCGGGACGAAGGATGGAGCACCCTACGAGATACCGGTTGCCGACCCTTCGTCATTCGCCATCGGTCATTCCCCCCAACCCGCTTCCGCTCTGCAACCACCGCCCGTATAATCTTCGCCGAGAAGTTCGCGCAAGCAGGACCTGACGTATGAGAGTACTGTCCGGCATTCAATCCTCGGGTAAGCTGCACATCGGCAACTACCTCGGGGCCATGAAGCAGCACATCGCGATGCAGGACGAGGGGCACGAGTGCTTCTACTTCATCGCCAACTACCATTCGCTGACCACGATTCAGGACGGCGACCGGCAGCGGGAGCTGACCGCCGACGTGGCGATGGACTACCTGGCCATGGGCCTCGATCCCGAGCGGGCTTTGCTCTTCCGCCAGAGCGACGTGCCCGAGGTCACCGAACTGGCCTGGATCCTGGCCACCGTCACCGGCAAGGGGTTGCTCGACCGAGCCCATTCGTACAAGGACAAGGTGGCTCAGGGGATCACACCGTCGATGGGGCTGTACTTCTACCCGGTATTGATGGCCGCCGACATCCTGATCTACCGCAGCGACAGCGTGCCCGTCGGCGGCGACCAGGTGCAGCACATCGAGATGACGCAGGACATGGCCGGCTACTTTAACAACACCTACGCCGAGGTCTTCGTCCGACCCGAGCCGCGGCTCAACGAGGCCATGAGCATCCCCGGCGTCGACGGCCGGAAGATGAGCAAGAGCTACGACAACACCATCGAGATCTTCGAGCCGGCCAAGTCCGCCCGCAAGAAGATCATGTCCATCAAGACCGACAGCACGCCCGTCGACGACCCCAAGGACCCCGACGCGTGCAACGTCTTCGCCTTGCTCAAACACTTCGCCTCGGCCGAAGAAACACAGGAGTGGGCCGACCGCTACCGGGCCGGCGGGCTCGGCTACGGCGCGGTCAAGAAGCGCCTGGCCGAGCTGTTCGACACCTTCTTCGCACCGGCCCGTGAGCGTCGCGAGGCCCTTGCCGCCCGGCCCGACGAGGTCGAGGACGTGCTGCAAACCGCCGGGCGGAGGGCCCGGGCCGTCGCGATGGAAGTCATGGACGACGTACGTGCTGCTTGCGGCCTCGGAGCACGGAAAGCGAAAACGGCATGAGCGACTCCAACGGCGAGTACCGCGTCCAGCTCGACGTCTACAACGGGCCGCTCGACCTGCTGCTCTACCTCGTCCGCCGCGAAGAGGTGGACATCTACGACATTCCCATCGCCCGAGTCACCGAGCAGTACGTGGGTTACGTGGAGGTGCTCACGGCGCTGGATCCGAACGTGGCCGGCGAGTTCCTGGTCATGGCCGCCACGCTCATGGAGATCAAGTCGCGCACGCTGCTGCCCACGCCCCCGCTCGAGGAGGACGAAGACTTCGTCGACCCCCGGCTCGAGCTGGTCAAGCAACTGCTCGAATACAAGCGGTTCAAGGACGCGGCCGACTCGCTGCACGAGCTGAACGTGCGGCGCAGTCAGCGGTTCGAGCCCCGCCCGCCGGCACTTGACGACGAGACCGACCCCGACGCCGTCGATCTCGATGACCTCCAGGTCTGGGACCTGCTCGCCGCATTCCACGAGCTGATGGCCCAGGTCGGCCGCGGACCGGTCACGCACGACGTCATCTACGACGACACGCCCATCGCCCTGCACGCCGCCGACCTCCTGGATCGCCTGCGGCGGGCCGGCGGCTCGCTCGAGTTCGTGTCGATCTTCGAGGGCCTCAACAAGTCCGAGATGATCGGCCTGTTTCTCGCCTTGCTCGAACTCGTCCGCCAGCACCGCATCCGGGCCGAGCAGGACGAAACCTCCGACGCCATCTTCATCCACGTCCTCGAAGACGCCGAGCCGATCGAAGACTACGCCGAGATCGTGGCCGAAGAGAGCAAGGATGAGGAAGCTGAACAGCAGGGATCGGGGAACAGGGAACAGGGAACGGGCGGGCCGGCGACGGAATAGCGAAGGGTTCCCACCCGAACGGAGACGCGACTGCAAGGGAGCGTGCCCGGCGGGCGACATGGTCAAGGTCGCATCGCTGACGCGGCGCGAGAACAAGGGACTCCATCATGCAACTGATCCAGGCCATCGCCGGCCGACGTTCGGTCAAGCAGTACGACGCGACCGGTGCCATCACCGACGACGACCTGAAGGCGCTGTTCGAGCAGGTCGTGCTCAGTCCGTCGTCGTTCAATCTCCAGCACTGGCGGTTCGTGGTGGTGCGCGATCCGGCTCGCAAGGCCGAGTTGCGCCAGGCCGCGTTCGGTCAGGAGCACGTCGAAACCGCGTCCGCCGTGATCGTCGTGGTCGGCAAGCTCGACGCCCACGAGGACGCCGAGCAGATCTACGCCCAAGCCCCTCAGGACGTGCGCGAACGGTTGCTGCCGATGATCGGAAGCTTCTACGCCGACAACCCGCAGGCCCGGCGCGACGAGACCATTCGCTCGGCGTCGCTCGCGGCCATGACGCTGATGCTTGCTGCGTACGACATGGGCTACGCCACGTGCCCGATGATCGGTTTCGACCCCGAGGCCGTCAGCCGGCTCGTCGACCTCGACGACCTGCACATCCCCGTAATGCTCGTCGTGGTCGGAACCCCGGCCGGCGACATTCGCCCACGGCCCCAGCGTCGGCCGGTTCACGACGTCGTCAAGCTCGAATCACTCGACGGCAACGGTCTCGCGTAGGGCGGGCGTCCGCATCGCGCCATGTCGCGGATGCCCTCTGCAGTACGGTTCCGCAGTCGAATCTGATGAGTGGCGCGGCAAGGTCCCGCGCCGTGTCGGCTGGCGCGGGTGCCGCCATGCCTCACGTCCACCAGCTCGATATCTACTGCGGGCCCGGCCGGGTCATTCCACGACCGTGATCGTCGTGCGGCCGGACATGGGCAGGTCACTTCGCACGATCCTGCCATCGACCGCCTTCCGGCGCTGCTTGGCCTTGTTGATGTACGACACCTGTCGGCCGTCGGGCGGCGCGACCGTGACGTCCGTGTTCGTGCGCAGCGTGTAAGTCGCGGGTGTTGTGCGGTGCAGGTCGACGTAGTGGTGCACGACGACTTGGTCGCCGGGTTGCACGTCGTGATAGCGGAAGGCCTGCCCCACACGAAAGCCCTTCGTGGATTCGACGTGAACCGCCATCGGGCTCCCGAACACGACTTCGCGAACGTGCGTCGACGCGGAGCCGTCGTCGGTGCGGAGGAGCTTGCCCCGGAAGAACCCGCTCGGCCCGCTCCGCCGCACCGACCGGGCGTATTCGTGCGGCGTGCGCGTGATGAGCGTGTGTTCGTCTCGAATCTCGTCGACCACGCCGCGGCCGAGAATCGTGCCCGCTTGCTCGATGGCGATACGGTCGCGGTTGACGTGCCTGACCACGTACGGCGTGTTGCGCGTGTAGCGGGGGCTGGCCACAAGAAGCGGGTCGCCGTCGTACCGCCCGTCGCCTTCCCAGACCGAATCGATCGGTAGGTGCATGTCGTTCTTCGGCAAGACGACGACCGAAGCGGTTCGTTGAGGTGTGTCCACCATGATCGTCCACCCGGCCGCATCGACGCGGGTGGCGTTCAGGAGTTGAGCGTCGACCCAATCCGTGCCGTCGAACCGAACCCGGGCGATCGCCCCTCGCGCCGCAACCTTGATGTCCCCGTCCGAGGCTGCCACCGCACCATCCGCCTGCGGTGACAGACACCAGTAGTCGCGCCGGCCGTCCGCCAATCGCACGCGAAGGACCATCCCCGACTCCGCGGTCAGATCATCCGCGGCGTCGATGCGATCGATCGACGCGACCGGGGCCGACGCCGCCTCCGTGAACGTCTGCCACAGCGAGACGAAGCACGAGGAAAGCTTCCCGGTACCGCTGCGTCGACGGATGACGTGCCGCGCCGTCGGGAAGTGCGGGTAGAGACCGGGCGCAACCGCGGTTGCGACCTCCGTGCCGTCCTCATGCAGCGCGAGCAGCCTGAATCGCGTCTTGTCGGTGTCGTCGACGTGCCAGGTCGCGGACCAGTTGTCGCACGGCTCCGTCACCTGCGGCTGCACCAGGAATCCATAGCCGTTGTCGGGTGGCGGACTCCAGTACGGCTTGTTGGGATACCCCTTCATGTCGCCGTCGTTGAGCTGTAGCGCCCCCCACTCGTACTGCGCGCCCGCGAGGCTCCCCGGCCGCGGGTCTGCGAACATGACGTTGTCGAACGTGACCTCGGTCCCGAGCGAATGCATCGGCAAGTCGTGCTTCTCTCCGCCGCGGGCATGGAACACGTCGAGTGCGTACTCGTCGGCAAGGGCGACGAGCT
>CAYMME010000025.1:0-6997 GCA_964391465.1 uncultured Planctomycetales bacterium | reverse complement strand
GGGCGGCGGGGGTCGGGGCGGGCCCGGCCCCCCCCCCGACGGTAGACATCGACGCCGGCATGGGCATAGGCGGTCGAGGATGCTTCGGCGAGCGCGAGGCTGGAGAACTCGGCGAAGTGGTGCAGCGACCCTCCGAACGCACCGCCGCCCTGCGATGTCTCGTCGACCACAACCGTGTTGTGGCTGATGGTCTGCTTCGCCCAGCCCACCTGCGTGTGCGTGCTGCCCAGGCTGTAGCCCAGGTCATACGACATGTCGTAACCGCGGGCGAAGTAGTTGACGTTGAGGTCGTCATAGTGTCCGTGCACGAGCGACGGGCCGAAACGCAGAATCGCGCCCTGGGCGGTCGCGTCTCGGCCGCGGCGCAGCACGGCCAGCCCCTTCTGGCCGAAGAAGAACGAGCGATTCAGTACCTGGTCGAACTTCGTGGCCAGCGAAGCTTCGGTCGCTCGGCTCTTGGACCCGTGGAAGATTCGCCACTCGACCATGTCGGCCATGCGCTTGTCCGCGTCGTGGTCGAGTCCGCGCAGGTGCGTCAGCAGTGCCGCGTACTCGGACCGCTTCGCCGCGTCGGAGCAGCGCGTGGCGAGATACTCCGTGTACCGGCAGTCCCAGATCGTCGGCGGGACGTAGGGCGGGCGGCGCTGCACCCAGACCGGCGCCATGTCGCCGAACGTCGCGTTGTGCCCGAGACACACGACGGCCATCTGCGGCAGCAGCAGGAACGACTCGAACTTCGGATCGTCTTACAGGTTCAAGCCGTTCGGGTACGCACTCCCGCGGTAGTTGAACAGCGGTTCGGAGAACGTCAGGTACAAGCTGCGCGTGTGCCAAGCGTAGCTGGCGGACGTTTCGAAGTACCGCCCGTCGCGGTCGACATTGTTGGCGAGCATGGTGCGGATGCCGTACGGCCCGTCGACGGGCCAGGTGATGTACTCGGGAATGCCGAGCACCACTCCGACGGCGAGCACGCCGCGCAGGTAATCGGCCTGGCCGTTGTGAAGGCCGCCTTGCTTGATCGACATGTCGTAGCAGTACTTGGCCCCGTTGCGCAGCAGGTTTTTCTCGATGTTCTGACGGCGGGTCAATCCGGAAACGGCCGACGGCTCGTCCAGTGCGGGATGATCGAAGACGCGGTCGTAGATATCAACGTAGTGCACGAGCACGCGGGCCACCTGGTACCACGGCCGGTTCAACCGGCCGCTCGGCGGGTTGGACGGGTAGTCCCACGACCCTTTGTCGCACGACGGGTAGATGCGGGCGATCTCGTCCAGGATCACCGCGGCCATCCGCCCCGCGCGGGCGTCGCCGCCGAGCAGATAGAGATTCGCGTACGGCTTGGCGATCTTGAACAGCACCGTCTCGACGACCCACGCGTTGTACGAACCGACGAAGTAGTGGATGCGTCCGTCTTGCGCCGTGTATCCGGTGCCGGGGTCGGGATGCTTCTCGTCCGGCAGGACATGCCCCTTCGCACACTTCACCGTGCCCGGCTGGTCGAACGACGCCCGCGCCGAACCCCACGATCCCCAGCGCGATCCGCAAATCGGGCACCCCGTGAAACCGTACGCGAAGCAGGCCCCCTCCGCGGGCATCGCCTCATGGACCCAGGCCGGATCCCTCTCCGCCCATACGGCGGCCCTCTTCTTGACCGATTCGAACCAAGCCTTCGCATCCGGCTCAGTCCGCACGCGCTGCCGAGCGCGCTCGACATCCTCCGGCGTTACCGTAACCGTCGGATGCCGCGGAGCGCCCTCCACCGCAATCCCGCCATCCGGCGTCTTTGCGGCCAGAGCGCACGTCAGTGTGATCGTCAGTGTGATACTCGTCATCAGCGTCTCACATCCGGTCCGTAGATCTCCGGGCCGCCGCCGGGGCTCGAGAGGTTGCCGGCCGGCCCGCCGCACTCTTCCGGATGCGGCTCGCCGCGCAGCGGCTGCCCCTCGCAATGCCCGTCCATGTAGAGCACCATGGCCTTGCCGAGGTGCCGGAAGTGCCCGTACCCGGATAGGGCCCGCGTGTCGCGCTTGTAGTCGATGTAGTGTCCCTCGTTCATGCCCGGATTGTGGTCGAAGTGAGCGCCGTCCGCGAAGACGAAGATGCTCGAAGCGGCCTCACGGAACTGGCCACGCTTGACCGTCGGCACGCGCGTGTTCGGCGGTCCCAGCAGAATGTTGAACCCGTATGATGCACTGTGCCCCCTGAACTTCGGGAAGTAGCACGCCATCTTGTAGGGAAACATCGGGCATTGCAGGCGGTCGTCGGTGGTGCCCAGATACGGTGAGAGCGCGGCCTTCGACTTGTCCAGCGGACGGCCGGTGCCGCTGCCGGGCCCGTCCGGCTCGAACCCGAACCACCACCGCATCCCATTCGCTTCGCGCTGGTAATATCGCCAGAAGGCGTCGTTGCTCTCGTGCAGGTAGCTCTCGGTCGCCAGCCCGATGTGGTGAAGATTCGACAGGCACATCGTGCGACGCGATTGCAGCCGCGCGTTGCGCAGTCCGGGCACCAGCACTGCCATGAGGATCGCCAGGATCGCGATCACAACCAGCAGTTCGATGAGCGAGAAACCGCACAGGCTCGAACGATTGCGCACTCCGAGGCGCGGGTGTGCCCCGAACGCCGTGGGTGACACGGGCAGAGCCCGACGCGTGAGGGCCGAGTCTCGCCCGCGGCCTGCGGCCTGCCCTTGCCACTCCACCGAACTCGTCATCCCACTGCCTTGATTCATGCTGCCGGAGTGCTCGCAACTCGGGTGTACCGCTTCCGCGCGGTCGTGGTTCGGAACACGATCACGGCGCCGGTTGCCATGATCATCAAGGCAAACAGCATCATGCCCCATTCTGAGACGGTGGGCACCGGCGGCGGCCCTGACACCACCAGACGCATCTCGTCGAACCGCACGTCTGCGACCAGCGACGCCGGGGGGCCGAACAGGAACGTGTCCTCCCAGAGGGTAATCGCCAGCGCGTCGACTACAAGTAAGGGTTTCGACGCCGTGGTCTGGATGGTCGTCGGATCCCCGTCCGGACCGCCTGCCTGCGCACCATCACCCTCGGTGTTGATCAGGATCGGCCCATTCGGACCGTCAACCGTCACGGTCAGCGTCTGCTCGCCCGTATCACGATGGCACGTGCTTTCCAACCGAAACGTCAGCGGCACGTCCAGCGGCAGCGGCCCCTCCGTCGTCATGTCGGTCTCGTTACCGAACGTGAACTCCAACGCGGAGCAGAACGAGCCGCCATCGTCGGTGTTGACGAGCGTCGGGCCGAGAGATGGGCCGCCCCAGAGGGACGATTCGTTCGGATAGTAATCGATGGTGATGATCGCGAACGCATCCGGGACTTCCGCGTACTGGCCACTGCAGTCACCGATCCGAACGTCACCGGTGATCTCAGTGTTGATCAGGCCGAATGCGATCTGCGCCATGGTGGACTCGTCGGCGTAGAAGCCATCGCTCAGAATCGTCAAATCGACTTCGAGCGAGAAGTCGGTGCAGGCCCCGACCGGCTCGGGGAGCGGATGGTACAGAATCGCCGTCGGTTCCAGCGTGTCGTACGACGCGGTCATCGATTCCCCGGGTGCGTGTACGAAGCGGGACGCTTCTCCCCGAACGAGGAACCGTCCTGCCGCAACCGGATCATCATCGAACGTTTCGACAAACACGTGGTCTTCCGCGACGGCAGGTATCGCCATCGCGGCAACGACCAGAATGGCCCTCCATGGGCGCGTTTTCATATCATGTCGCTCCTTAAGGAATCGGGTGGCCACCCCGCCGCACACGGCGAGGTGACCCCGGTGCCTGGATTCATCTCCTGCGTCGCCGATTCCGCGCTGCCGCGCCACCGAGCGCCAGCAGCGCAGCCGTGCCCGGCTCGGGCACTGCGACGAACGCATCGATCTCGGTCTTGCCTCCGATCGGCGTGATCCGCACGTATTGCACCGTGCTCAGTCCGGCCGGCTGGCCCTGACCGTCCACGGCATCAGCGATATCGATCCCGGTGCCGCCGCCCGACCCGTCGTACAGGGCCCGCGACTCGGCCAGTGTCAGCCCGTCGAAGTCACCGACCTCCAGCGTCGGGTCGAGCGGCTTCTGGAAGTCGCTGAGCACGGAGCCCGGCGTGCTGTCGAACACCCCGCCGTCGAGGTACCCCTGGGTCGGGAACAGGCCGTCGGAGAACACTCCGGGAATCTCGAAGAATGCGTTTCCGTCGGCGCTCACCTCGATCCGACCCGGCTCCGTGAAGACCGACGCCGAGTCGGGCATCCGGTTGTTGCCGAAGTCCCAGAAGAAGAACGAATTGCCGAACACGATCAGATCCACACCGAACGGGTTCGCCGGGTCGTCGGCGATTGGCTCGTCGAACGCGACCGTCAAATGCCCGCCGCTGCCGATGCTCACGATCTCGTCGGCCCCGAACGGCGAGTTGGCGAAACTGACCACACTCGGATACGCGCCTTCGCCCGTGAACCGCTCCGGGGCTCCGAGGGCAACCGTAGAGTCGGCGTGCCCGGCCGATCCGCCGGTGCCTACGTCAAAGCTCACCACACTGTCCGCGTAGGGGTCCGCCGATGCCGGACCCGACCCCACAAACGGCCACAAGGCGGCCGCCAATATCATCACCTGTTTCGAAAACCTCACTCCACACAGCTCCAATCTCCGGAAAGCACACGCTTCCCATCCACTCCCCCGCACATTTCCACGTACATGGACAGCCGGCGGTGTTACGCCGCTTCCTCGTCGGACATGCCGTGTGCCTCCTTCCTGTTGGCTTACCGGGCAGGCCAAATCCGCGAGCCTGCCGACCCGTTCGCCCATAGAAAAACCCAGCACCTCGGGCCTCGAGTGCTGGGTTCGGGTCAGCCAACAAAGACGGGATCAGGGCGACCGCACAACGGCGGCCACGATCGATCCCGGGATTGGTCACAGCACCCAACCACCCGGGGTACGTCGAGCGACCGCGATCACAGGCAGGTCTTCTGGCTTACGGGTTCAGGGCGTACGCCCAACCGGTCGACTGCGCCTTCTCAGCCCTGCCCTCGCGACCGATTTGGCCTCGAGGGCCGGCAGAGCCAATGGCATCCGGCAGCCGACCGTCCCCGATCACAGCGGCGGGTCCGCGGTGGATTCGCACCACCTTCCCTCTTCGCTCGCCCCGCGGCGAGCACCTGCGATCGTGCATTATTCGGATGTTCGCCTCGCAAGGCGGCCCCTCCCGACAACACCTCGCCGAAGCAGAGATCACTGTACCGCCTGACCCCGACTCTGGCAAGTGGAACTTTCGGCAGGGTTCTGGCGGTCCCGCCGAACGCCCCGCAACCGTATAATGGTGTCGAATGGACGGCGAACCGGTTCAGCCCTCAGATTGCCTTTGGACGCGCCGCGGAAAGCGTGCGTTCGATGTTCTCGTTTCGCTCCTGCTGCTGGTTCTTCTGTCGCCGGTGCTGCTGCTGACTGCCGTGGCCGTCAAGCTCACGAGTCGCGGCCCGCTCTTCTTCTCGCAGATCCGGGCCGGCCTCCGCGGCCGTGAGTTCCTGGCCTACAAGTTTCGTTCGATGCGGGCCGGCCGAACGCACGACCCCAAGGAGATCGTCCCGTTGTCGCATCCAGACATCACGCTCGTCGGGCGGGTGATCCGGCGGCTGAAGATCGACGAGATGCCGCAACTGATCCACGTGCTCGCCGGACAGATGTCTCTGATCGGCCCGCGCCCGACCATTCCCGAGCAAGTGGCCCGCTACGACGACTTCAGACGCCGGCGATTGCTTGTTCGCCCCGGCATCACCGGACTCGCCCAGGTTCATGGGAACACGGCCATCGATTGGGACGAGCGGATCCGCTACGACGTGTGGTACGTCGCCCACTGCACGTTCACGCTGGACTTGTGGATCCTCTGGCGCACGGCGCTGACCATTGTGCTGGGTGAGAAGCGGTTCGCCCGGCCGTTCGACGAGAGCTTCGCGCGGGTGAAACCGTCATGAATGTCGCCTTGATGGGAAGTGTATCCTCGAGTGCGTGTGTGCTCGACGCGCTGATCCGCGGCGGCGTCGAGATCACCGGTGTGCTCGGCCTGGACGAGGCGCGAGGGCGCGAGATCTGTGACTATCGTTCACTCCGCGCACCGGTCGAAGCGGCTGGCATTCCCTTCTGCTCGTTCGACAAGGTGACCGAACCGTCGGTCGAGACGTTCCTGCGGGCGCACGCGCCGGACCTGCTGTGGGTGATCGGATTGTCCCAACTCGTTCCGGACGGGCTGATCGCGCTGGCCCGACATGGCGGCGTCGGGTTCCATCCCACCATGCTGCCCAAGGGCCGCGGCCGGGCTCCGGTGGCCTGGACCATCCTCCTCGATCAGCCAGCGGCGGCCACGCTGTTTTTCCTGACCGGCGAGCCGGATGCCGGCGACATCATCGTGCAGCGACCGGTCGAGGTCCGCCCCGACGATTACTCGGAGGATCTCATTGGCCGTACCAATCAGGTGCTCGCCGAAGCAATCGTCGAGCTGGCCCCGCAGATCCGCTCCGGCCGGCTGCCCAGAACACCGCAGGATCACAGCCAGGCCACCCACTACGAAACACGCACCGCCGCCGACGGCCGGATCGACTGGAACCGACCCGCCCACGCGACTTATCGGCTCATCCGCGCCGCCGGGAGACCGTACCACGGTGCTTTCGGCCATCTCGGCGACCGAAAGCTCGTCATTTGGCGAGCCCGGCCCGGGTCAGCCGATGAGAATCAAGCCGCCGCGGGTAGAGCAATGCCCAAGGCCGGTGCGGTGCTCGGAGTCGACCCCGCAGAGGGTGTGACCGTCCGGACCGGTGAAGGCAGTCTGGTGCTGACGGAGATCGAGTTCGACCCGCCGGGGACAAGCGATCCGATTGAAGAGATCCGGTCGGGCGACCAATTGGCATAGTGTTCCGAGCATGATGACACGTCCCCACACCGAGACGCGACCGTTAGGGAGCGTGGGATGCCGGCAAAGCCGGCATCCATCTC
>CAYMME010000024.1:0-31496 GCA_964391465.1 uncultured Planctomycetales bacterium | reverse complement strand
CAAGAGCCTCAATTACCGTGATCCGGAGACCCTCAGGATGCGAGAGCACTCACAGTGTCTCGTCATCATCCTAGCTCCTTCAAGTTCCCCCGTAGCACAGAAGACAACACGCCATTCCTTCAAACGCGCGTTCGGTTGCACCGCTGCGCCAACACGAATGCCCGCGCCAACGTCGCCCTGATAGCAGATGTGTGAATCCGATGCGAGCCGGGCATGCGGCGTCGCTGTCCGCCTCAGAACGCGCATGCTCACGCACGCCGCTGCGCCGCACGGTCGTCGCTGTCGCCGGAGTCGGTGAGATGGGCCGGTTCGGTATGCGGGTGCGCAGGCGCCCCGCGAAGTCGACGGATCACGTAGAAGAACGGTCCGCTCAGCGTGTATAGCGTGGCCAACGCCGCGAGCGTCAACTGAGGCCTAAACAGGAACACGGCGAACAGGAAGACGGCCCCGACCAAATGCGTGAACGGGCGCCGCCCCCGCAGATACGCGTTCGCCATGTGCGTGTAGCGAATCCGCGAGACCATCAGCAACCCGAGGACCACCAGCACGAATGGCAGCGCTTTGACCAGCGCATTGGAGGCCCAGTACAGCTCGCTGCGGAACTCGTCCTCGCCGAGCACGCGGAGCACGTCTTCGTGCAGCACGACGAGCGTTGCCACGGTGGCCCCGGCCGCAGGGCTCGGCAGCCCGCGGAAGCTTTTGTGGGCTGATTCGTGGTCGACGGTCTCGACGTTGAAGCGAGCCAGGCGCAGCGCTGTGCATGCGAAGTACACGGCCGCCATGACCCATGCCAAGCGTCCGAAGAGCCCCGTGCTGACCGGCGTGACCGACTCGCCTTGTAGCGTGTGCTCCAGCAGAAAGATCACCAAGAACGCCGGGGCCGCGCCGAAGCTGACTACGTCGGCCAGCGAATCGAGCTGCGCACCGAACTCACTCGAGCTGCGGGTCAGCCGTGCGAGTTGCCCGTCCAAAGCGTCCCAAAACAGCGCGAGGAAGATCAGATAGCCGGCGATGGCCAAGTACGAGGGCAGGTACTTCGACATCATTGCCCCCGATGCGAGATCGGGTTCACGGCCGCCGTAGTACATGGCCGCGAAGAAAATCGCCGCGAACCCACAGATCAGATTCCCCAGCGTCGCCATCGACGGCAACATGGCGATGCTGCGCAGGCGTCGCCGCCGCGGGCGTCGGCGCCCGGGTTCGTCCTCAGCGTGATTCGACGCTTTCAGGATGGGCATGCGTGCCGTGCTCCGTCGGTGCCTCGGCGATTGCGCCGCCGGGCGTTGTCTCGGTGCGTACAAGAATCGTCATGCCGGCCCGCACCTTGTCGCCGATCGACACGGCCGGCCGGACGCCGTCGTCCCGAGGCACGATCAGCTCCGTGCGTGAGCCGAACTTGATCATGCCGAACCGCTGCCCGCGCGCCAGGCGATCGCCGGTGCCGCAATGACACACGATGCGCCGTGCCACCAGCCCGGAGACCTGCCGCACCACGATTCGCCCCAGCTTCGGGGTTTCCGCATCGAGCGTGACCGTGTTGGACTCGTTTTCGGTGCTGGACGCCGCGCTCATGGCGTTGAGGAACCGCCCCGGCTTGTATTCACACTCCACGACGCGGGCGTCGCAGGGACTGCGGTTGATGTGCACGTTGAAGATCGACAGGAAGATGCCGATCTTCAGGGCCGGCCCCCCGACGATCGGGTGGTCGTCAAGCTCGGCCAGCTCGGTGACCTTCCCGTCGGCCGGCGCGAGCAGCACCCCGTCGTCGACCGTCACCCGTCGCTCGGGGTCGCGGAAGAACGCTACCCCGAAGATCCACAGACCGGCACAAACCACGGCCACGACCCAGTGGACCAGCCACAGGCCGAGCGCCGCCCCGGCCCCGCACAGGACCGTCACCGCCAGGATTTCGCGCCATCCGTCCTTCGTCACAGGCATCAGCATCGACCATTCAAAGGGCTGCGTTCATCAGGAGCACCTCACGCTAAGACGCGGCCGGCGCACTGTCAAACCCAGTACGCCCAGCCGCCGTTCCCCGTTCGCAAGGGACCCGATAATCCGCGGTCTCCCCGGACACCCGAGCCGTCGCCCGCAATCGAGAGATACGACGTGCCATGTCAGCGGCGGCCACGATCCAGCAGACGGTCTCTCGTGCGGGCACTGCTTCCGTAGCGGCCCTCGGCCGCAGCCTATGAGTCCCGTAGGGACGACAGAAACTAGCCCACGGCGTAAGCCGTGGGCTTGCGATCGCGTCCACCGCACAGTCCCGGTAGGGGGCGCAAGATCAAACGAAATCGCGGGTGCCCCATCCATCGCGGCTGTATGCGATGGGTGGGGGACGGATACAGCGCGGCGGCCGAGGGACGGGTGGCCCACCTCTTCAGAGGTCGGGAATGCGATTCCATCACTCCGGCGTATGGAACGGATCGCCAAGCTCGAGCCCGAGTTCGTCGAGGTTCACACTCGGCTCGTACCCGAGCACGCGGCGGGCGGGCGTGAGATCCCACATGCGCCGGCTGCTCTCGCCGACGATCGTCACCACTTCATAGCGAGACAGCGGTGCGGTCAGGGCCAGCCGGAACGCCTCGGCCATGTCGACATACGGCACGCGCTGCGGCGGAACCGGCTGCTCTTTCCATTGCGGGTCGGCCGGGTCGAGCGGCGCCGCGATGCGCACCGTCACCACGTCGAGAACGCCCGGCTTGGTGTAGTGACGGGCAACTTGCTCGGACAGCATCTTGGTTAGGGCATAGGTCCCGACGGGGCGGGGCGGGGCGTCGCCGGGCACCATCTCGCTTGCCCCGTAGCCCCAGACGACCATGAGCGAGGACACGTGCACCACGCGGCGCACGCCGAGTCGCCGGGCCGCCTCGAACACGTGGTACGTGCCGGTGACGTTGACCGCGAACCGGTCGCGATTGAACGCGTCGTCTTCGTAGATGCCGACGTGTCCGGTGGCGACGGCCAGATGTAGAATCGCATCGACCCCACTCGCGGCCGCCAGGAGATCATCCAGCCGCGACACATCCCCGCGCACGGCCCGCGGTTCGTCGGGCCGCTCGCGCCGGGAGAGCAGGCGCAGATCAAACGCATCGGCCAGCCGAGGCACCACGCCCCGACCGACCTCCCCCGTCGCACCCGTAATCAGCACCGTGCTCATGAACGCCGATTATCAGCATCACCGCCGGCATCCGTCAACACAGCACACCCGCATCGCGCACGCCTTGATGCGCCGACGGGTGCCCCATCCTTCGCGGCTGTATTGAGAAGGGTGGGGGACGCTCACCGCACAAGCCTTGACACGGCACACCCCACGATCTACTGTGCACGGAATAGCCGGGCGATTAGCTCAGTTGGCTAGAGCGCACGGATCACACCCGTGAGGTCATAGGTTCGAGTCCTATATCGCCCATTTCCCTTACTCTATGGTCATTGAGCTGCGTCGCGCTGGTTTGCATATCGCCGCCATCCTCGCACTCCTCGCCCGACGCTATGGCTTCTCGACGAGCCCGCGAGGTAGACTATCGCCGGCAGCGGGCGGGCGGACCTGTCACGGAGACCGAACGATGAAACGACGTGATGCTCTGTTGTTCGTGGGGTTCAACAAACGCGTGGCGGCCTTGGACAAGAAGACGGGCGAGATCCGCTGGCAATGGAAGGCGTCCCAGGGACACGGGTACGTTTCGCTGCTGCTCGACGGTGATCGTCTGTTCGCCTCGGTGGACGGGTACACGTACTGCCTCGCGGCCTCCACCGGCGACCAGCTCTGGTTCAACCCGATGAAGGGGTTCGGGACGGGCGTCACGTCGCTCGCGTGCGGCGGCGGCCACTCGCAACACAGCGTTCTCGGTCAGGCCGCGGCTGCCGCTGCTTCGTCTGCAGCCTCATCGGGAGCGGCCACCTAGCAGCCCGTTACTGAACTCGTGGCACGGGCATCTTGCCCGTGGCTTCACGGGCTGCAAGCCCACCGTCCCAGGGTGGTCCGGCGTATCTGATACGTAGACGTGGCCGCGATCAGAATCGAGGAGCAGAGAATCAGGGTGGCGAAATGCGGCTGGCCTGATGACGTGATACCCTCCCTTTCCCGGCGACGCCGAACGAGATGCCCGTTTCTGGTATTCTGTCGACCGGGCGGGCGCCCGTTCAACCGTCGCGGTGGGGGGCGCAGTACCGGACCTGAAAGGACGCAATGGAACCTGGCGCTCTCAACATGCATTCCGAGCCGCACCTCGAGAACGGTCGGCTCGTGCTTGCGTTTACGGGCTGGATGGACGGCGGAGACGTCTCGACCGGCACCGTCAAATGGCTCGCCAAGAGCCTCGACGCCCAACCCGTGGCGGATATCGATCCCGAGAGCTTCTACATCTGCAACTTCCCCGGCTCGACGGAGGTCTCGGCCCTCTTCCGGCCGAAGACGAAGATCGTCGACGGCGTGATCGAGGAGCTCACGCCCGCGACCAACACGTTCTTCTGCGATCAGGGCACGCAGCTCGTGCTGTTCGACGGCAAGGAGCCGAACCTCAACTGGGGCCGGTTCGCCGACCGGGTCTTCTCGTTCGCCGAGCGCGTCGGCGTTGCGGTCATCTACTTCGTGGGTAGCTACGCGGGGATGGTCCCGCACACGCGCGAACCGCGCCTGACGAGCACCGTTTCCGACGCCGGCCTGAAGCCCGAGCTGGCGCGGTACGGCGTCGACTTCACCAACTACGAAGGGCCGGCCAGCTTCGCTACCTCGTTGCTCACCCAGGCGTCGCAGCGAGGCTTTCGCATGGCCAGCGTCGTGGCCGAGATCCCCTCGTACATAGAAGGCAAGAACCCGCGATGCATCGAAGCCGTCGTCCGGAAGCTGGCCGCCATCCTGGGTCTTCAGGTCAACGTCGACAAGCTGCGAAAGGCCGCCGACGACTGGGAACACCGCCTGACTGAAACCCTGGAAGACAACCCCGAGGTCGCGGAGCTTGTCGGCAAGCTCGAGGAGCACTACGACGACGAGGTCTTCGACACCCAGATGGGCGATCTGAAGACGTGGCTGAAGCAGCGCGGCCTGCGCGTCGATTGACGCACCTTGCCGCCGCGACCACGCTCGAGCATGATGACGTCCGATGCCGCGCGTTCGCGCCGTGCCGAGCCAGCGCAGTGTTCCATAATGACGAGCGCTCGTGCGTTTCCGAACCGCGCCCGTAAGGAAGCGGCCGGGGTCGACGAAGCCGGCCCCGCGGCCCGCGTATGAGCTACCGGATGGAGCCCCGCCTGTCGAAGGCATTACACTGGCCACTTGCCTGACGCGTGGACCAGCCACAAGCGAGCACGGTCAAGGAGTACCCCAACATGCAGATCAGTTTCCATACCGACGCGTTCAACTCCTCCTACTGGGGCTTCGAGCAGTGCCTCCAGTGGGCCCAGGCCAACGACGTGCACCTCATCGAATGCGGGCTCATCGACGGCGTGAGCTGGATTCACGGCCTGGGCTACCAGCCGCACGTCGCCCTCTACGAAGATCCGCTCCTGCTGCGCAGGAAGATGGAGGGCTACGGCGTTCGCTTCTCGCAGGTCGACGCCGCGTTCCCGCTGTCCGGCAAGGACGGTCCGCTCTACGGCGCTCCGTACGTGCTCAAGACGATTCCCTGGGCCAAGCACGCCGGCTGCGGTCGCATCGCCACCACCGACGGCCTGCACAAGCCCGAAGGCCTCTCCGACGACGAGGCCATGGACCTGATGAAACGCAGCTACGCCCAGATCATCGAAGTGGCCGAGGCCTACGAGATGATCATCAACATCGAGGTTCACGGCTACTTCACCACGAAGCCCGACATGATGGCGAAGATGCTCGCATTCTGCGATTCACCCTACCTGCGCATGAACATGGACACCGGCAACACGTTCATTGCCGGGCAGGACCCCGTCTCGTTCTGCGATCGCTTCAAGGAGAAGATCACCCATGTGCACGTCAAGGACGTGAGCGAGTCGCTGGCCGCCGCGGTGCGCGGTGAGCAGACCGGCATCGCGGTCAGCCACTGCTCCATCGGCGACGGCGTGAACGCCGACAACATCACGAAGGTGCTGACCACCCTGCGCGACTGTGGCTATCAAGGCACGCTCAGCATGGAGTGCGAAGGCGCCGGCGGACCGATGATCGAGAAGTCGCTCGCCTGGCTGCGGCGAACGCTCAACGAACTCGACATCCCGATCGACGGCTGACCCAGCGGGACGCGGCCGCCAAGCAGCAGCGCGTCCAAGTCACCTTCAGGCGCAAGCTACCGTAGTGTCTCGGCGTCGGCGGAGCGTATCTGATCCGAACCGCGACCGTGAGGGAGCGGCCGCGGCAAGGCGAAGCATTGCCGCTCCCTCATCTCGATGTACGTCGTGACGGTTCGGAGACAATGCAGTCTGCGGGAGATACCACGCTATAGCGCGTACGGCTTGCGCATGGGTCGTTCGAGGAGGGCGTTGGCCTCGTCGTCCCCGAGGAAAATCTCCTTCTCGGGATCCCACTTGAGTCGTCGGCCCGTCCACCGGGCAATGTTGCCGAGGTGGCAGATCGTGGCCGACCGGTGGCCGATCTCCACGTCGGCCACGGGCTTCTTGCGCGAGCGGATGCAGTCGACCCAGTTGCCGCGGTGATTGTCCGACACGTAGAGCCGCGTGTCGCTGTCGCCGAGCGGCTCCTTGCCGATGCTCTCGGGCCACGTCTGGTACTTGCCGCGATCGACCTTGATCTTCCCCTTGTCACCGACAAAGATGCCGCCGCCGCCCGGCGCCTCCTTGCCGAGCATCATGACGATACCGCTCGCGTACTTGTACCCCACCGCACACTCGCGCCCGCTGCCTTCGGGCCACACCTCGACCGGCCCGGTTTCGTCCGTACCCAGCGCCCATTGAATGAGGTCGAAGCCGTGCGACCCCCACCCGGTCATCTCGCCGCCGGAGTAGCGACGGTACGAAATCCATCCGGTCGGATGCGGGCGGGGCAGATACAGCTTGGCGTTGAAGGGCCGGGGCTCGGTCTGCCCGCACCACATGTCCCAGTTCAACCCCTCGGGAACCGGTTTGGCCGACGCGTCGCACGTATCGAACGGGCTCGGGTAGTTGGCCCCGATCACCTTCAGGATCTTGCCGATACGACCGTTGCGTGTCAGTTCGCACCCGCGCCGAGACGCGGCCATCGACCGCTGCTGCGAGCCGGTCTGGAAGACGCGCTTGTGCTTTCGCGTGGCCTCGACCATGGCCCGACCTTCGCGAACCGTGAGCGTCATCGGCTTCTCGCAGTAGACGTCCTTGCCGGCCTCGAGGGCGTGGATCGCGTTGAGCGCGTGCCAGTGGTCGGGCGTGGCGATCACCACCGCATCGACGTTCGGGTCCCCCAGCAGCTCGCGGTAGTCCTGGTACCTCTTGAGCTTCTCGCTGCCGGGAAACTCGTCCATGCGTTTCGTGTAGACGTCGCTGACCGCCACCGCCCGCGCCCCCTTGGGCAGCCCGGCAAGCTGCTTGCCCCGGCGCCCGGTCCCGATGTAGCCGACGCCGATCACGTCGTTCGCCCCCGGCTGCCCGGCCTTCGCCAGCACGCGCGAAGGAACGAAATAGGGAGCAGCCAACCCAACGGCCCCGACCCCCGCACCCTTCTTCAACAACCCACGCCGCGAAATCCGCCTCGAAGTCGCCATCGGAACGTGCTCCTTCATCAAGATCGCGCCATCTCTTGCTTTGTCTCCCAACAGCCCGTTGAAGGACGCGGCTCGTCGACGTGGCATGGGCTTCTAGCCCATGGAATCACGGGCAGGATGCCCGTGCCACGAGTTACTCAACAGGCTGCTGCGGGGAGCGCCCCGCTCCTCCCTACGAAACTCGATGATAACGTCTTCGCCGGCCCCAAGCGACGTCACGCGAGAAGGGGGCGTGCGAGCGGCACAGACCCAACGTGTTTCCCTACGCTCTCGCCGCAGAAAGCGCATGCGCCGTCCGGCCGCGCCAGCGACAACGCAACGAGTAGCCGCAAGCGCCAGCCCCAACGGGGCGAAAGGTGGTTAGCCCCGGGCGCAAGCCCTGGGGATTCGTCCGCACCTGACACCGGAGCCCTGAAGGGGCGATGCTCAGGACGCGAAAGCCTTGTGCCTACGTCGTCGCGACCCCCGCGGCAGGAGCGCGGGTTCGGGCGCATCAGGCAGGGATGCTCTCTCGTGCGCACTCCACACTCTCGATTCCCTCGCGCGAGGTCCCGTTGATCACCGTTTCGAATCGCCTTCTCTGAGGAGGAGGTCGTATCGCTTCCATTCGTCCACGGACGCGGCCAGAGATTCGTGCGCACGCATGGCGCGCCATCCCACGCCCATCCAAAAGACCGTAACGAAGATTCCCCACGCCAGAACCATCATGTATTCCATGCGTCCTACTCCTCTCGGCGAGAGTCTCATGAATAGTACGTGCGCAAGACTATCCGCCTACCGCGCGATTGTCATGGGCTTCCCCTGCTGGTCGCCGACACCCGTCGACCACAATGCCCACGCCCGGCGCACCAACGCCGTCTCGTCTGTACCGTCTACCCCTCTTCCTTCGGAAGCCCGAACGCCTCGGCGTCTTCCCTCAGGTTATCAATGGCCCGGTCCACGAGCCGCCGAATCTCCGCCTCGACGGCGTCCACCGTCTTCTTCTCGTCGGGCAGCATCATCCAGCACGTCGAGATCGCGTGCCGCACGGACTGATCCACCGCCCGCGGGCCCATGAACTGCCGCATCCCTTCCTTCGACTCCGAAGCATTCCCGTCGTCCGTCGGAAACTCGGAACAGGCGCTGAACATCATCACTGTTTCTCCGTGCTTTCGTGCGTCGCAACCGTCATCGCGGCCGGCGTCCCACATTCCGGGCACACCCCCGACTCGTTGCCCTCCAGCGAATAGCCGCACTTCACGCAGAGGTTGTGGCGACGGCGGTAGCGTTGACGGTGGATAGCCCGCGCCAACAACGCGGTTGGGCATGCGAGAAGCAGGACGAGGGTCCAAGCGGGACATGCAGCGGTGTGCACAATGGAAGAAAACGCAGGTCGCGATGCTGGGCTCTTGAAGTGGAGCAGCCCATAGTGTGTGAGCGGCTGTGCCGCATCCATGAACGCAGCGAATCTAGGAGATCGTTTCATATCTACAGTCCACAGTTGGTACGAAAACTGCACCACACCGTAGCTCCAGCCCACGCGGATGTTGACCTTCCCACTGTACCCGTATGCACCGACAGCCACGGAATAGCTGACCACCCACAACCCCACCGTCCCCACGAGCAGCGACAGCGAGATGACGAGCAGGACCTTGCGGATCATGGCTTCGGCTCAAGGTTTCTTGATGGACGTCCCACATTCCGGGCACACGCCGCTGACGTTGCCGGTAAGATTGTAGCCGCAGGTGACGCATAGACCGGCATTTCGCATCTGTTCACGATGCCATGCAGCTCCGCGAGCCGCATTAGCGGCGCAGCGACAGAGCAGGTAGGCGCAGAAGACCGCCATCCCTGCTTGCCAGAGTACATCAGGCCAACCCCACTCGTCGGGGGCTATCCGGTAGACTTCAATAGCCCGTCGTATTCCAGCTACCTCGATGGCAACGACACCAACGGCGGCAGCACTCCAGAACAACCACCGACGTCGCACTTGCCACTGTCGGAACGCTTGGTCGATTTTCCTGTAGCTGAGCATCATCCGGTTCTCAGCAACGCTTGCTTCATATCCGCTCTCCGCACTCAGGGCACCTCGGCTCGGTGAGGCCCCGCAGGATGTACCCGCACTTGCGGCAGCGGGTTTCGGAATCCCCGTGCGCGGGCCCGAACCAGTGGGTGAGGACGCCGAAGAGCAGGAACGAGACCGCCACGGACGGCACCATCCACACCAGATAGACGGCCGCGAAGTCCGAACCACCGAGGATCCGCTCGACATTCCGCGCGAAAGACTCGCTCAGGAAGAGCCAGCCGACACCGAGTGCGCTTCCCACCAACACCGCGATCGCCGAACGCCAGAACCAGTGCATGCAGGGATTATACCTCGATTGTCACCGGGGTGCATGGTCTACAGTCACCAAGCCCGCATTGTGGCCAACGACTACGAACCCGCGTTCAGACCTGTGACCATCGGATGTGAGTCGGTACTGTCGCGTGTCGAGGCGTCAGAGACACGGGGCGTGCCATCGTCAGCGTTCGGGCCCTCGGCCGCGCCGTACTCCTGCCGAAGGAAGAGCTCATCCAGCGTGTAGTGCTTGCCGCATTCGGGGCAGCGGCTCTCGCCGAGTCCCACCATCGAGTAGCCGCATTCCGGGCAGGTGAGATTCGCCTCCCCGGTGGAGCGCACCATCGACTTGCCCCTCATGTGGTAATAGCCCGCCAGGGTCACCACCCAGATCGACCAGGCCGTAGCCCCGACCAGGCACGCGACGATCAGCGCGTCCTCTTCAAACCCGCCGAAGGCGGACTCGACCAGGACGCACAGCGGAACCACCACGCCCCACGTGATGACGATGGCGAAGATCGCGCGCTGCAGCAGTCGAAACCGAGGACAGCCGACCCAAATCCGCCAGAGGACGTAGCACCAGGCACCGAAACCACCCAGAAAAAGGGCAATCAGCACCACCGGCATGTACGTACGGTGTGACGCAATCGCCGATATGACCGCCAGCGCGGCCAGCCCCACCGCGAACACCGCCACCCCCGCCACCAGACTGAGCGCAAGCCGCGGGACCCAACCCGCTGCGCCCGAGTCGAGATCCCGCCAGATCGATTGGCCGTCGTCACCGTCCGGAAACAGAAACCGCATGGCACCGCACCTCCCCAAAAGGCGTCCGGCCCCGAAGGGTGTTCGACGACAACGCCGTTGTATTTCGAGGAAGAGATTCGAATGGGTGCCCCATGGCTTCAGCCGTGGGGGACGCGATTCCAGCGCCGGCGGGGTGCCACTGGCGGCTTGCCCGCCAGTGTGTAGGGTCCGCCGTGCGGACCATTCCGGGATTCCTGGTCCGCACGGCGGACCCTACCCGCTCACTCCGCCGCCACGAGCCGCGTGACCTTGACGTTGTCGAAATCGACCCACGTCTCGAACGTCCACAGCGCGATCCGCCCGCCTTTCGCCCCGGGATGATCGGGCGGGATCTCCGACTCGATGATCTTCTTCCCGTCGATCCATCCCTCCACGTACCGCCCGAAGTACTTCGCCGTCAGATGGATCTTCTTGTGCGTGGGGATCGGCCACGCGTGGTAGTCGAGGATCTTCGTCCTGCGCAGGTTCCGGCTGTGGTCCCGCCACACGACCAGCTCTTCGGGATACTTGCAGCGAATCTGGAACGCCGAGTTGCCGAACGTTTCCTCGGACACGTCGTAGTTGGCGAACGTCCCGAACTCGACGCCCACAAACGAGTGCTCGCCCTGCGTCTCGGGCATGTTCGGCACGTGCACCCGGCCGTACGGTCCGTACTTCTGGTAGTTGGCCCGCGCGTGCGGCAACTCCTTGTCCACCAGGTTCCACACGTCCACGTCGATCTGGTAGTCGGTCCACTCCGGATCGCCCGTCACCACCGTGATGTGCTGCCAGATCATCGACGTGCGCAACCGCAGCCGGCCCTCGACCACGCCGATCTCGATATCCGTATGGTTGCGGTGCGCGTGATACAGTCGCCGTTCGGCGTTCCACGCCAGCTTGACTTTCTCCGGTTCGCCCTCGTCACGCAACTCGTTGTCGATGATGCTGTCCGGCCCGATCCAGAGTACGTCGAACTGTTGCTTGAACGGTTCTTTCTTGAAGCCCCGCTCGCCGACGAGAAACGTCCACCCGGCCAGCGAGCCGTCGTCGAAGTCGTCGAAGAACAGCACGTCAGCCGTCTTGAACTTGGGCTTCGTCGGCCGAGGCCGCTTCACCTCGTCGACGATGAGCTTCTCGAAGCGGTCGAGCCGCGCGTGTTCCCGCATGTCGGGAGGGAACCCGAACGCGTAGCCGATGGCCCCGTCCTTCTCCACCGTGTAATAGCGCGGGACCATGTAGTGCAGCTTCTGCTCGTTTCGCGGCTTGGCTCCGAAGTGCGGGTGCACGAACTCGATCGGCAGGATCACTTCGTCGCCGACTACCGCGAGTTGCGTGCCCGGCTTGTGCTCGAGCCCCTGATAGATCTCCATCCGCACACACGGCTGCGGTTCCGGCAGCTTCCCCTTGTACGTGCGAACGACCTCGACCAGCGCATCCTGGTCCGCGAGCGGCCCTTCCTTGCGTCGCAGGATCTTGACGATCTTGGCCCGCACCACCGCATCGGCGCGGGCGATCTCCTCGCAAAACTCAGTCACGGTCGGATGCGCGTCCAGGATGCTCGGCGTCTTCGAAAGCTGCTGCGCGTTGCTCCCACTGACACCCGCAACGAGCACACCGATTGCCACGAACCCGACAAGTCGTTTCATTTCGATCCTTCCTCGGCCGGCGCCAGCATGAAGTGAACGAGATCGGTGATCTCCTGCTCGCTCAGATGGCTGGTCTTTCCGTGCGCGTCTCTCGGATTGCCCGTCGTGAGCACGTCGCGTAGCGTCCTGGCCCGCGCATCGTGCAGATAGGGGGCCGTTTCCCAGAGGTTGAGCAAGCTCGGCGTGTCGGCCGCCAGCCCGGTCCCCACGTCGTGGAGCTTGGTCTTCGTGCTCCGGCCCGAGCGCGTCAGATACGGACCGCCATGGCAATGCCCGCACCCGACGCCCGAGCCGAAGAAGAGCTTCCGGCCGCGCTCGGCGGACGCGCGGATCTCCGGCCGCGGTCGCCCGTCGATCGTGTGCGGGTTCGGCCTCGGCCGCATCGCCAGGACAAACGCTGCAACTGCGTCCATGTCCGGAGACCTACCCTCGGGATGCTCCGGGAAAACGCCGTCGGTCCAGGCGATGAACCCGCTGCCCGACTGAAACATGTGGACGAACCGATCCGTCTCCTGCACGGAGTGCGACTTCCCGCTGATGAACAGCGGCGGTGAACTCCACGAGGCCAATGCCAGCGTCTTGGTGTTGGGCTTCCGCATGGAGTCCGGCTCCTGCTCCTTGGTGAACTCCCAGACCAGATTGTCGGACAGCACGCCGCCGTCGAGGTGACAGACGCCGCACGACAGCCAGCGGTTCGGCGTCATCCGCGGGTCGCGCGTGTCGTGGAAGACACGCGCGCCAAGAATCCGCGTCGCATCCCACGGTTCATCGGTCATCCGCACCTCGCGAACGACGGCCGGTTTGCGGATGTCCGCCAGGCAAACCTCAGCCACCGACCGAGCCCACCGACAGTTCAGGAACGCCGTCTTCCCGTCGCGCGTGACTGCCACACCGGTCGGCCCGTCGGGCAGTTCGAGTAGCGATCGCTCGGCCACCAGCCCGCGCTCGTTGTACTTGATCACCTTCAAGTCGTGCGACGCGAAGTAGACGTCGACGAAGTGCTCACCGTTGCCGAGGAATGCCACCGCGGAAGGCACCGCGACCGCCTGGCCCGAGAAGCTGGACACGATTCGCGTGTTCTCCATCTCGCTCCCCGCCTCGAGATCGAGAATCCGGGCCACGGCTTGGACCGTAGTCTTGTGACTCAACGGCATGCCGCTTTGCGACATACCCCGACGCACGTTTGCATGCATACCGGCCACGATCGCTCGCTGCTTCTGCGGATGCAGGGCGATGGTGGCAAGCGCGTTGAACACGCCGCCGCGCCCGCTGATCACGTCGTCGTCCTCGGCAAGGGTGAACTCGCGCCGGACCTTCAGCGCCTCGATGTCGATCTCCGTGACCAGCCCCACGTCGTCGACGTGGAAGTAGTGCGTGACGTACAGCGACTTCCCGTCCGCGCTGCCGGCCAGCGCGAACGGCCGGGGTTTCACGCCGATCCTCGTCGTGACCTTGCTCTCTGCGAGGTCCACAACGGCCACCGCCCCCGGAACGTACTTCCCGTCGATGTACGCACCGGCGTACTGCGCGACATAGGCCCGCCGCCCATCCGGAGACAGTACCACACCGACAGGCTGGCCGCCGATCGGAATCCGCGCGACACACCGGCCCGCCCGCACGTCGACCACGGCCATCTCCTGCGAGCATTGCGTCGTCACGTACAGCCGATCCCCGCCCGGGCTCACCGCAAGCGCACGCGGCTCATTACCGACAACCACCTCGCGTACCGCGTCACCCTTCGACCGATCCCAAAGGCTGACAGAACCGCTGTCCTGATTGGCCGCACAAACCGTCTGCTCGTCGGGAGTCAGAACGATCGAGGAACTCCGGCTCGGACGCGCGTTCGTCGGTTGGACGAACAGCGTCAACGCTGCTGCGCTGATCAAAGCCAGACGCCGGTCAGTGTTCATGCGCACGATCGAATCGCTGAGGTTCTGCCTCTTGGGCGATGCTCCTGATGACATCGACAGCCTGAGCTGGGTATGGATGACGCCAGCATGCCCCGTAGTTCTCGACGCCGATCTCGCTCACGGCGGCGTCATAGGCATCCAGGAAGCTCTTGAGGGCCTTCCGGAAGTTCCCCCGGTAGCGAAGGCTGGCCCTTCGATCGCACGCACGGGACATCTTCTCCCAGTCCCGCTTCTTGCCTGTGCGGGTCGCCCGATCCCACAGCTTCCGTGGTGCGCCATCGCCTTCCCACGAGAAGCGTTTCACGGTCAGATGAACATCGGCGCCGCTGCGGCGCAATGCGACGCGCACTTCGCCCGGTTCCGTGTAGCAGTGCACTTCCGTCTTGCCACCACCCGCGGCGAGGCGCGCGAAAGCCCGCACGAGATCCCCGAGGCAGTCGTCGCCGTCATCAGTGCAGCAGATCTCGATAGTTCGATTGGCAGCCGTGAGGGTCAGCGAGGCCCACCTCGTAGGTTCTAGATGGAGCCGGAACTTGATCATGAACACGCGCGCGACGGACCAGGCTGCACGGGATCAGTTGCCAAACAGGTCGCCTACGCGGATTTCGAAGTCGGTAAGGCGCGGTGTCAGGTACCGCTCGTCAGGCTTGTCGTAGCGCTGTTCGGTCCACTCCGTTGCTCCCCGCGCCAGCACGGTAAGCGTCCCGTGCATGGGATCGATGATCCAGTACTCCTCCACACCCGCGGCCCAGTAGTCCTCACGCTTGTCGACGAAATCGCGGCGCTCCTGCCCGAGCGAGACCACCTCCACCACGAGAAACGGCGTGAATTCCTTCCACACCCCGTGGCCGCGCCCTTTGTACTCCCAGACGCGGAAGAGCACGAGATCGGGCTCCCGGACCCGCACCTTTCCCGGAATCACTACGCTCGCTCGTTGCGAGATGTGGGCAATCTCGCCTGGATGCGCCCGCTTGTGAACAACGAACGCCTCGTCCAGAACCGAGACTGGGTGATCGTGTTCGCCGCCGGGTATTGGCGTCATTTCCACTGCCCCATCGACAAGCTCATAGCGCTGACCTTCCGGCAGGTCTGCGGTCAGGTACTCATCCACAGTCATTCGCACATCGGGGATCGCGCGTTCTGATCGGATGGCAACCATCGTTACAACTCCTCACAGGTCATTGTACCGTAACCCCGTCCAATGTGCACTACCGCCGTGTCCCCGTCACTGCTTCACCAGCGCGTACAGCTTCGACCGCGTCATGAGGAACAGCGCCCCGTTCGCGGCCACCGGTGTGCCGTACACGGTGTCGTTCATGATGTTCTCGGCCAGAACCTTCATCTTCTTTCCGTGCTCGAGCACGGCCACGTCCCCGTCCTCGTCGCCGAGATAGACCTTCCCGTCGACGACATACGGCGAGCCCCACACGCCCGCCAGCGCATCGTACGTCCAGTGCTTCTCGCCCGTCCTCAGATCGAGGCAGTGCAAAAACCCCGACAGGTCGGATGCGTACAGCAGTCTGTCGGCGATGGCCACCGTCGACAGCGTCCGCCCGAAATCCTTGTCACCGAAGTGCCACACCTTCGCGGACGCCGTTACGTCGCCGGTCTTCGTCGCATCGATGGCCCACAGGTGCCCCGGTCCCTCCCCGTGTTCGGGGTCCTGGCCCGTGGCGAGGTAGACCTTGTTCTCGTGGAACACCGGCGTGGCGATGATGCTGTTCCGCGTCCCGCGCCCCCCAAGCTCCCACTTGGCGTCCTTCGGGTTGCAGTCGAACTTCCAGAGCGGCTTGCTCGACCCGTCCGGCTTGCCCAGCAGCGCGAACGCGTACAGCCATCCGTCGCCGCCTGGGAAGTACACCTGCCCCTTGCCGCCGACTTCTCCGTACCCCGGCGACGCCCACGCCCCGTGCAGGATCCCCTTTCCCGGCGAAGCGTCGGCCCACACGACCTTGCCCGTCTTCTTGTGGACGGCCAGAAAGCTCGGGGCCTTCGGCGCCGGCAGGTTCTCGTGGCTCTCGTCCACGCCGTTAGACGTATGCAGGTAGACGAGGTCGCCGATCACCAGCGGCGAGCTGGTCGCCAGGTTGTGCGGAAACACGCCCAGCGGACTCGCCATCATGTCGAGGAGCCACACGAAATCCGCATCCTGCTTGCCGGTCAGCTTCTCGGCCGTGTACGGCCCGTCGTTCTCACCGTCGAGGAACCCTTCCGTGTCGGCGCACACCAGCTCGCAACGGTTGCTCACGTAGTAGTACCGGTCGCCCTCGACGTACCCCGACGAGCACACACCCACCTCGGGCCAGTCGTTCTGCCGCCCGGCCTCGAGCTTGTGGTGAATCGCTTGCCACAGGAACTCCCCGTCCGACGCGCGGAAGCACATCACCACGCCCTTGTCGCCGGTGACCTTCGGGTTGCGTTCCGCCTCGTTGTTCGTGCCCGCAAAGATCTTGCCGTTCGCGACCACCGGGTTTCCGTACGACTGCGAGCCCAGCCCGGCCACCCACTTGACGCCTTGCTTGCTCTCGACGTCCCACTTGACGGGCATGTTCTTCTCGCCCGACACCATGTTCCGTTGCGGTGTTCCGCCCCACATCGGCCACGAACCGACCGCCGGCTTCCACCCGCCGGGCGCCGCGGCGCCAACCTGCGAAGCGGACATCAGAATCGCCAGAGCCCCTGTGACCGATGCCACGCGCGCGCCTCTCGCACACGCACCCAAACGCATTGCTTCACCCACGATGCTCACGAATACCTCACTTCCTGTTTCGCACGTGCCGGTCGGCGACGTCCATGTAGCGCTGCCAGTCGTACTCGCTCAAGTTGTGGCCGCCGCTACGGATGTGATAGCCGATGATGCTCTGCACCGGCTGATTCAGCTCGGGCATCCTCTCGGCCGCCATCCCCTCCGCCCCGAGCAGCCGATACACGCCCGACGCATGCCTGGCCGACAGAAACTCCCCGCGTGGATCGGCCCAGCGATCCTTCTCGGCGCTGGCCACGTAGACCGGCCGTGGCGCGCTCAACGCGATGAGCATGTGCTGATCGACCGGCAGCGCGTCCTCGCGTCCGTCATACTTCTTGAAGTTCTCACAGAACCAGTGCGGGAAGCCCTTGTTGATCCGGGCCACCGTCTCACCGAACCGCCGCCGGCTCAGGGCCGCACCCCCGCAGCCGGAGTTGTTCGAGATCACCAGGGCGAACCGCTCGTCCCGGGCACCGGCCCACAACGACGTCTTACCCAGACGCGAGTGCCCGAGTACACCCACGCGCTTGTGGTCGATGTCCGCGTCCGTCTCGAAGTAGTCCATGGCCCGGCTCAGCCCCCAGGCCCACGCCCCGATCGCCCCCCAGGCATCCGGCGGTCGCGCCGCGCCACCGGCCTTGTCGAGCGCTCCGTGCACCCCGTTCTTGAAACCGTCGTGGAAGTCCGGGTCGATGTCCCCGTAGTAGATCGTCGCCAGCCCGTAGCCGCGGGCGAGTATCTTCTCGACGGGAAAGCGCGACGCCCTCGCGCCTCGCGACGCCTCCGTCGCCCGGTTGTTCACGATGCCCATACCCTTGCCGCGCATCCAACGCGTGGACAACCGGATCGCCGGGTCCGGATGAATCGAGTGGTTCCCGTAGAAGTTGAGAATCACGAATGTGGACACCGGCCTCGGCGCCGCGTTGGGCAGATAGACGAGGATGTCCATGCTCGGTCCATCCTTCTTGCCACTGAAGTGCACGGAGACCTGCTTGCGCGTGGCCGTCGCCTCCAACGCCTTGCCGTCGGTGTCGAAGACTTCGAAGGTCATACCTTCCGGTCGCTTCGGTGCCCGGCCGTAAACGTGCGTTCGGAACAGTTCCAGGATCTCCGCCCGCCGCCTCGTCCGCCACGTCTGCGCGTCGGTCACCTTCGTGCCGTCCTGCATCATGAGCGGATCGGGCAACGTGTACCTCGGCACCTTCGCTTCGTCGTAGTTGATCGGCGGATCGATGAACTCCCGCGTGAGGCGAGTGAACGTGATGAAGGCATATCCTTTCTTCTCGCCGCGCTCCCAGAGCACGCCCACGCTCTTGTCCTCGAGGATCGTCAGATCGGAGTAGGCGGCCGCCTGGTCCCAGATCAGTCGTTCGTTGACGAACGTCTTGCCCTCGTCGTAGCTGGTCTTGATCACGAGGTTCGTCCGGCCCGGCCCCTTCGGTCCCGTCCACACGATCCGGTTCCGGTCATCGCCTGCCGACTTGAGCGTGTAGCGCTCGATAGCACAGGCCACGCGCGACACCGTCACCCCAGGCCGCGAGGCCGACCACGTCGCACCGCCGTCGCTGCTCGTCGTGAACCACCGGTGCGGGCCCTTGCCCTGCCGGATGTCCAGCAGAAGGTTGCCGTTGGCCAGTTCCACCAGTTGGCACTCGTTGCCGCTCGCGTCGCCGGACAGCACCGCCCCGCGCCGCCACGTCTGCCCGCGATCGTCGCTGAACATCGCGAACACGCCGTACGGCTCGTACTGCCACACGGGAGCAACCAGACGCCCCTTGCGGGTCTGGATGGCCCCGCCCGGTCCCACCACGCTGGCCCGCCAGCGCTTGTCCTCGAAGTCCCGGGCCACCTTGGTCAGGTCGATCGGCTCGGACCACTTCACGCCATGATCGTCGCTGTACCGGGCTATCGTCTCCATGTCGTCCGTTCCGGGACGCGACGTGTTGGTGCTCCGGCCTGGCTTCGAACGCAGGTACAGCACCCACAGGCGACCATTCGAGCGGTCGACAATGGTGGCCGGGTTCGCCGCCGACCACAACTCGCCGGGGTCCTCGATCACCTTCATCGCCGACCACGTTTTCCCGCCGTCGGTGCTGCGCTTGAGGACCAGGTCGATGTCCTGCTCGCCGAAGCCGGGGTCGGCCTGGTTGTGCTTCCGCGCTTCGGCGAACGCCACCAGCGAACCATCCGCCGCCGCCTCAATCGCCGGGATGCGGAACGTGTGGTAGCCGTCCGTCCCCGACGTGTACACGTCCACATGCTTCAGCGGCGGCGCAGCCAGCGCCGCTGCCGGCCCGCCGACCACACACATCGCCATCGTCGTCCACAGCTTCGTCATGTCTCGTCTCCTTCGATGCGAGCCCGCAGGCGGAGGCCGCGTCGCGCCCTGCCCCGCGGGCCGGTACTTGCTCAGCGCACCATGAACACGCGAGCCGCAGCATTGATGCCGCGCGGAACCATCGGTCGCGTGGTCCGCAACGGATGAATCCGACGCCTCGAACGGTCGATCGTCGCAACAAGGCGACAGCTGCCAAGCCGGAGCGGTGGCCGCGCGGTCGCGATAGGCGGCCATTATACCGTCTCAAGCGGACGCCGCTTTCTTCGGGCCCTGACCGCAGGAGGGATGGCATTCCCCGCTGCGCGACCGGTGGATCTTCGACCTCGGACTTGACAGATGTCGTCCGACGTTGGCGGCTCGGGTCGAGTACGCATCGCCGGTTTCGAGGCACAACACTACGCACGCGCTTCCCCGCCGCGCCAGGGCAAAGAAGAGGCAAGGATCGCATCCGAGCAGTCCGCTCATAACTGTCTTTGTGGGGCAGACTTACGTGAGTCGCGGATGGGCAGTCAAGGTCAGCCCTTTTTTCTGAGGAAAGTGGGGAAAACCACTTGACGGCGGTCTGTGGGGTGCCGTATTCTAGGGGTTGATAGGAAGGCTGTGTCTGGGTTTAGGGAGCTTTCCTACTGTCGAAAGGTACATACGGCTGTTTGTGCGTGATGTGCTGTTCGCTTGGCTGTCGCGCGATGCTTCGCACGACCATGAAGCGGGAGACTGGAGCAGGATGAAAACCACCCTCCTAATCACAACGTTTGCCAGTGTGGCCCTGATCGCATCGCCCGCCGTGGCGGTCATGCAGATCACGCCCGAGAACGGTCCCGGCACCAACGGTGAGTTCTGGATCAACGACGTGGGGTCTACGCCAATCCCGTTCATTCCCCCTGCCTCCGTGCTCGGTGCGCTGGGCGGAGCCGACTTCGCCACCTTCTGCATCGAGGTCAACGAGACCATGGTGGCAGATGGGACAACGACGTACGACGTCATCCTCAACGACAGAGCGATATTCGGGAGCGCATTCCCCCTCGGGGACCCGCTGGACGCCATGACGGCGTTCCTCTTCACCGAGTTCCACAACGGGGCTCTGTCAGGGTATGACTATCCTGACACCGGCGTTGGAAGAACCAACTCCGCCAACGAGTTGCAGGAAGCGATCTGGTATATCGAGGGAGAGGGACCTGCCCCGACCGGACAGGCGCAGACATGGTATAACGCTGCCGTCACCGCCGTGGCGTCGGGTGGTTCCTGGTACAACGAGTGGGGCGCCGATAGCATCGGCAATGTCAGGGTCATGAACGTGTACGTCGAAGGTAAGGCCGGCAGTCTCAAGATCGAGGACCGCAGGCAGGATTTGTTGGTGATGGTTCCCGCCCCCGGAGCGGCCCTTCTCGCTGTGATTGGTCTGGGTCTGGTGACCCGAGGCAGGCGGCGGCTCGCGTAACCATCCCGCGGCCAGGCGAGAGAATGCATTCCAGCAAGACGACCGCGCGGTCGAGCGACCGTAGCGGTCGTCTTCTCTTGGCGGAGGCCAGCCCCGGATCGCCGACCGCGACGGCGTTTATGAAACAGGTCGGGCTGATCCGGCCCAGCCGCATGGCCCACCGCATCGCTGCCCGCGAGTTGGTATGATGCGGCCGTCCGTATCGCGAGGACTCATGTTGAGGAGTGCAGAATGTCGCATCGTAGCTTTCTTGCCGGTGCCCTCATCGTTGCTGCCGTTGTGGGTGCATCCACCGTTCAGGCGAAGGTCTATCGGGTCTACTACCTCGGCGGACAGTCGAACATGGACGGCTTCGGGACGGTCAAGGAACTGCCCGCGGAACTGAACCGCCCCGTCGAGGGCGTCATGATCTTCCACGGGAACATGGCCTTGGACGGTGCGGCCGTCGACGGACGTGGCATCTGGACCGTGCTCGGACCCGGGCACGGACGCCGCTTTCACTCCGACGGTAAGACCAACGCCTACTCCGACCGCTTTGGTGTCGAGCTGACCTTCGCCCGGCGAATCCGCAAGCTGCATCCGGAAGCGAACATCGCCCTGATCAAGTATTCGCGGGGCGGCACGTCGATTGCCGAGAAGGCGGCCGGGAACTTCGGCTGCTGGGAGCCGGACTTCAACGGCGGAGAAGGCGACGGCAAGGGCATCAACCAGTACGATCACTTCCTGGCCACGATCCGCCACGCGACCGCCGTGCGCGACATCGACGGCGACGGCGAGGACGATACGCTCGTCCCGGCCGGGATCCTCTGGATGCAGGGCGAAAGCGATGCCATGTACACCGAGGAGATCGCCCGGCGCTACGAGGCCAACCTCAAACGACTCGTGGACCTCATTCGCGCCGCGCTGCGAACCGACGACCTGCCCGTGGTGATCGGCCGCATCTCAGACTCCGGCAAGAACGAAGCGGGCAAGATCTGGAAGCACGGCGAGATCGTCCGCGCCGCCCAGGCCGCGTTCGTCAAACGCGACGCAAGCGCCGCCCTCGTCACTACCACCGACAAGTACGGCTACTCCGACCCCTACCACTACGACACCGCCGGCTACATCGACCTGGGCCGAGAGCTCGCGAAGGCAATAGCCGAGCTGAACAAACGGTAGCACGCCGCTGTGGACGGCGCGCACCGAGACGCGACCGTAAGGGAGCGTGGAAGCCGGCAAAGCCGGCGACCCCATGCATTCCGATCCGCGCGCAAGGAACCGGTCACGAATGATTCCGAACCGCGACTGTAAGGAAGCGGCCAACCATCATTCGGTGCGAAACAACGCCCCGACGCGTTCTGCCGACAGCGCCCGACCGTACACAACCAACTCATCGATCGCGCAGGGACAGTACCAGTTCCCGAACCGCCACCCGAGGTTGATCCGCGTCTGCGCCCCCGACGGCAGGGCGATCACCCCATCCCCCGCGTACTCACCCTCCTTGTCCCGCGTTTGCTCCACACCATCCAGATAGAGCTTGACGCGATCCTCATCCCACGTCACGACCACATGGTGCCACTCGTTCGGCTCCCACTTGGTGATCCCACCCTCGGCCGTCCCGTGCAAATGTCCGACGTGGTCCTTCATGCGAATCCGCAAATCACCGTAGATCGTGCACGCGCCTAGCGAATCGACGAGCGGCGTCTCACCTTCGACGTGAAAGACGGCTCGTTGCCCCGGCCGCAGCGGCTGCTTCTTGAACTCGAGCTGAACCCACAACGCGATCGACCCGGGACGGCCCAGCATCTCCGTCGGCGCCGGCAGCCACGCGTAACCTCCCTTGCCCACCGCAACCGCCTGTCCGTGCTTGCCGGGCACAAACGCGATCTTGTTGACGGCGTGCCCCGCGGCGTTCCCCCTCGCGTTTTCGAGCTCCAGGTTCCCGTCGAATCGCGCACGCAGCAGAACCTCGGGGCGCGGTGCGTTCGAAGGCTTGCTCGGTGCTGCCCGCACCGGCTTCGGCGCGGGAGGCAAGGCGTCGGCGCGAAGGTGCTCGCGATGGAAGTAGGCGGCCGTGTGCGGTGACGTGCGCGTCTCGATCGAGAACTGCTTCCCGTCGATCCCCTCCGATTCCATTTCCCGCACACGTCCCCAGAACGCCCGCGTCGCCACCGCGAGGTACCGCCGGTCGCCGGTCATCTCGTAACCGCAGCGAAACGCGTCGACAGCCTGCATGTTCAGTCCCGTCATTCCGGTCCGCCGGTGCTTGCGGTTCATCGCGTTGAACTCGTACACGAATCCGTCGACCTCGGGGTTCCACATGTGGTCGATCAGCCAGTCGAGGCTGGTCACGATCGCCTCCCGCAAACCGTCGTCGTGCGTGATCGCCTGGTAGGCGGACAGCCCGTCGTGCAGCGCGCCGGTCATGAACACCTTGCACCCGTCCATCATCCACGATCGCCACCACGTGCCGTTCGCATACGCGCCGACCGGATTCCGGGCATAGACCTTGATGTACTCGACGACCTTGACCGATGCCTTCAGGTACTTCTCGTCGCCCGTGACCTCGTACGCCCGGCACAGGGCGAGCAGCGGCCAGCCGAGCTGCCGTTCGGCCCCGGCCAGAATGCCGCGGATCTTCTCGTACCCCTCCCCGTCTGCGATCGTCGCCACGCGGTCCGCGATCATGCGAACCGCCTCGAGGCTGCGCTCGTTGCCGGTAAGGTAGTACGCGTCCGCCGGCCCGTCCGTGAACACGTGCCCCCACTCCATCGTCGTAGTCGCGGCCTCGTGGTTCTCGGCCCCATCGCCATAGCCGTGGAACCGCTGGTCGCCCGTCTCCTGATTGACGTCCATGTCGATGAAGTGCTGGTTGCACGCCACCGCGAAATCGTAGTAGTCGCGCCGGCCGCTGCGGGCGTAGAGCAAGAACGCCGCGTGGGCCGTGTCGTACTCCAAGTCTCCGCGGGTCAGCTTGTTGCCGTAGCCGCCATGGTAGTAGTCGCCGTAGTGCAGCATGCCGTTCTCACGAACCATGGTCTCACGTTGCTCGCGCAGAACCGCGAAGCAAGCGTCGGTTTTCGCGTCGTACTCCTCGGTCTCCGGCACGCCCGCCGGAGAAAGCGCCCCGAGCGCGTCGGTAGTACAGAAATAGGCGGGATCGACAGTCGCGACCAAGGGCTGGCCGAATGCGCGGACCCGCCCGGCGATCGCCTTCTGCTCACTGCCCGCAGCGCCGAAGCGGTACAGCACGAAGTGCGTCTTGGCTCGCGTGCGTCCGAGGTTGAGGATCTTCCCCGCCCGCGGACTCCACAGCGCCAGCTTGATGTGTCCGGGCGCAAACTCGATCGCCTTTGGGCCAAGGTGCCGGAAGTCGCGCACCGCCACCCCGACCGAACTCGCGTCGCTCGCGAGCACACCCCAGCCGTCGAGGTGGTTCTTGGCCGCGGTCATACTGCCGTCGAGCCCGACACGGCAGACCATCTCGGCGTCGACATCCACCGCCGCCGTAGCCCCATCCGCCAACGCGCCGCGCGTCGCTTGACCGTCACCGGGCAGGATGTAGTGGGGCGATCCGCCGCTCTCCGGTCGCAGGTCGACCGAGATCTCCTTCACGCGATGCACCGCGGGTCGTCCGAGGCATATGAACGTGTACTCGGCCTGCACGTCTGCGCTGCCCGCGTAGAAGCGTAGACGTGTGTCGAGCTTGTACGATCGCTTCCCTTCGGGGCCCTCGAGCCAGCCTACGATCCGCACCGTGGCCCGAACCGGCCCGGTCTCCTCGATGGTCACGGCCTCCGGACGGACCAGCCGCGAGCTGTGTGTACTCCCGCCCTCGAGCACGAACGTCATCGGCTCGCCGCCCTTCAGGACGAGCCGGTCGGCCGCTCCGGTTCGGCGCACCCGCACATCGCCCAGCACCGTCATCGCCGTCTTCGGGACCGTCACCAACAGCGGACCCGTGTCGACGACAATCGCCTCCGCGTGGACATCCACGACAAGCGGCGCCGCGGGGGCAGGACCCTTTCCGCGGAGAAGGCCGTACTGCTGCTCGGCATTGGGCGCGCACGCCGCCGGAAATTGCACCAGTAGCCACCTCACACTTCCGTCCGGCCAGCACCCCAGCACCTTCGTCTGCGTCGGCACTGCCTTGCCGTCAGGAGCTTCAACATGCATGGACTCATCCGCGCGCAAGGCACCCTTGGCGAAAGGTACGCCGGAACAGACCGCCTCCTCGATCCGTTTCACGCCGAGGGCGTCACTGACCGTCAGGACAATGCGATCCGGAAGCGCGGCCCCGAGCGCACCGTGGCACGGCGCGAGCAGCAGGGCGGTACAACAGAACCGACAGAGAGCGAGACGAACGTGCATGAGGATGCCCTTTCTGGCGTCTCCACGGATGAAAGTGTTGTCTGCGCCGCATCCCACGGATGCACGCGTGCTCACGATTCGAGGTGGCGCCAACGCGACCCGCGCTAGAATATCAACCCGCCTGTCCGAGGTAAAGAGCGCGCACCGCCGCGCAGGGGTGACGGGTGGCCCACGTCTTCAGACGTGGGGGACACGATTGTGAAGTTGCCGGCCCGGGGTTCCGCCGCGCTCCCCGCGCGACTACAATTCGCTACCCCGTGTGATCTTACGTGTTGCGGCCAAGGGGAGACACCAATGCCGACTCACAAAGCACTTCGATCGACCGTATGTTGTGCAGCAACGCTCGCGATGGCGCTTCCCTTTGCCGCGCGAGCCGACTGGACGCAATGGCGCGGACCGAACCGCGACGGCACGCTGATCGGCTTCACCGCGCCGCAGAAGTGGCCCAAGAAGCTGAAACGCCAGTGGCGAAAGAAGGTCGGCACCGGGCACTCGTGTCCCGTCGTCCACGCGGATCGCGTGTACCAGCTCTCGCGAGGAGGGAGCGACGAGATCGTGCGCTGCCTGGTCTTGTCCACGGGCGAGCAGGTCTGGAGTCAAACCTACCCGGCTCCGTACAAAGTGAACTCCGCGGCGAAGGGGCACGGCAAGGGGCCGAAGTCGACGCCCGTCCTGTCGGACGGCAAGCTCTACACGCTGGGAATCAGCGGCATTCTCTCTTGCTTCGACGCCAAGAACGGTGATCCGAAGTGGCGGAAGGAGTTCTCCGGCCAATTCGTGAACACCTCACCACTGTACGGCACATCCATGTCGCCCGTCGTGGAGAGCGGGCTCGTCATCGCTCACGTCGGCGGTCACGACGGCGGTGCGCTGACCGCCTTCGACGCGGAGACCGGTGCAGAGCGTTGGACTTGGGGCGACGACGGCCCCGCCTACACGTCGCCGGTCGTCATCACGTTGGACGGCGTGCGGCAGGTCGTGACCGAGTCGCAGAACCATCGCGTGGGTGTGTCGGCCGAGACCGGGAAGATGCTGTGGCAGATGCCCTTCACGACTGCGTGGGACCAGAACATCGTCACCCCGGTTGTCTACAAGGACACGTTCATCTTCTCCGGCCTCGACAAGGAAACGGTTGCCGTTCGCGCCACGCGGCGCGGCGAAACGTGGTCGGCCGCAACCGTGTGGCGCAACACCCAGGTGCCAATGTACATGAGCTCGCCCGTGCTCAGCGGCGATCTGCTCTTCGGATTCACCGACCGCCGAAAAGGTCAGTTCTTCTGTCTCGACCCAAGCAACGGGAAAGTGCGCTGGACCAGCGACGGCCGGCAGGGCGAGAACGCGGCCCTCGTCAGGGCGGGCTCCGTCGTGCTGGCCCTGACCACCAACGCCCAGCTCGTCGTGTTCAGGGCCGACGCCGAACGCTTCGAGCCCGTCGCACGCTACAAGGTCGCCGGCGGCCAGACCTGGGCCCACCCCGTTGTCGTCGGCAACCGCATCCTCATCAAAGACAACACAACCCTCGCCGCCTGGGCGATCGTCCAGTAACCAAGCGAAGAGTGGCTCACGTTTTCAGACAAGGGTGACACGCAGAACCGAGACGCGACCGTAAGGGAGCGTGCAATGCCGGCAAAGCTGGCATCGACGATCAAAAATCGAACTGGTCAATATTCGCCGCATCAAAGATCAGCGGCTTGCCGAGCAGCACCTCGCCGTCGCGAACGGCAATCTCGCCCAGCCGCCCGGCCTGGATCGTGCCGTCCTTCAGCGCTCCCTCCACGAGCATCTTCGCCGCATGAACGGTCAGGTACCCCAGATCCACCGGATTCCACAGCGCGAACTTCTTGACCGTACCGTCCTTGACGTACGAACGCATGCTCTTCGGCGTCGAGAGCCCGGTCAGGAACACGCGATCCGCCGCCTTTTTTTCCCGCAGCGCCTCGGCCGCACCCGGGAGGGCGACCGAAGTCATTGCGAACACCCCCTGCACATCCGGATAGCTCTTGAGCACGTCCTTCATGACCTGCGTCGCCAGAGCCTGGTCTTCCTCGGTGGGTTTCGGCTCGGGCGAGAGGTTCTGCATCTTTGGGTACTTCGCCTTGCGGTACGCCTCCATCTCACGGATCCAAATGACCTGGTTGGCGGCCGTCAAGGACCCCGTCAGGATGATGTACTTGGCCTCCGGACCGACGTTCTCGGCCATCAGGTCAATGAGCGTGACCGCAATGTCCTTGTACGTTGCCTGATTGATGAAATACGCGCGCGAATCCCGCGCCGCATCGGCGTCGAACGTCAGCACCCCCATGCCGCGCTGCTGCGCCTTCCTGAGCACCGATGCGATCTGGTCGGGGTCGTTCGGTGCGACCGCAACCACCTCGTACTTCTTGGCGATCCACGTATCAAGCATGCGCGTCTGCTGCTCGGGGTTGTTGCCGGCCGGACCGTCGTAGACCAACTCGACTCCCAATTCCTTAGCCGCTTCCCGCGCTCCGCGTTCACAAGCGTTGAAGTAGTCGATCCCGACCAGCTTCGGCATGACGGCGATGCGCAAGGACTTCGCCGGAGCCGAACTGGCGCCCGCGCCGTCCGGATCAGACGCCTCCTGCTTGCAGCCCGTTGTCATCGCTATTGCGAAGACCGCCACCGCCACCGGCACGATTGGCACAAGCCTCGTAGAGGCGAAAGAGACTAGCCCAGGGCGCAAGCCCTGGGTTACCGGGCCGCGAAGCGACCGAGCCCCGGAGCGGCGAAAGATCTGCGCTGGTGCAAGCCATGCAGGACGCTGAAGTATCATCGAATGGACCTCCATCGGATTCCGAACAAACACGTAGGGTCCGCCGTGCGGACCTTCTTCATGCGCCCCTATTGCCGGTCCGCACGGCGGACCCTACGACTGTCCGACGTCTTTCTCCGTCCCGCACAAAGAACCGGCGGGGATGGGACACACAATGCTTCAACCCTCGCGTGCCGCGCGTCGTGCCCACCATTCATTCAACACGGCCGTCACGACGACGACGGCGCCGATGATGATCATTTGCTGCTTGCTGCCGATCCCGGTCGTGTCGCTCGACAACTCCAAACCAAACCGGAACAGATCGAGGATCAGCACGCCAATCAACGTGCCCGCCACTGACGCCGAGCCGCCGACGATGCGGGTGCCGCCGATGACCACGCATGCGATGACTTCCAGCTCCAGGCCGCGCCCGGCGATCTCCGCGTTGATCGAACCGTATCGCGCCATGTACACGATGCCGGCCAAGCCGCATACCATCCCGCTCGCGGCATAGAGCCCGACGGTCAGGCGCCCGATGGGCAGCCCCGCGAACCGGGCCGCCACCGGGTTGTCACCCATCGCCAGCAGCGCCGGGCCGATCCAGCTTCTACCCAGGGCGAGTATCCCGATCGTCCCGGCAAGAATCAACAAAGGCAACTGCATCGGCATCGCCACGAAATCACCCTGGCCGAGCTCCTGGAACGACGCGGGCAGATTGCGCACCGGATCGGCCTGCATCACGCCCACCGCCAGCCCGCGGAAGGCCGCCATCGTCGCCAGCGTCACTACCAAGGGCGGCATGCCCAGCCGGTGGATACTCAGCCCGTTAAACGCCCCGGCCAGCGTCCCCGCGGCCACACCTGCGACCGCCGCCAGCCAGATCGGTGCACTCGCGTCCCGCCACAGCACACCGGCCGTCGTCGCGGCCAGCGCCAGCATCGAGCCCACCGACAGGTCAATGCCGCCCGTGCCGATCACCAGCGTCATCACGACCGCGATCGCTCCCATCTCCACCCAGTAGCGCGAGCGGTCCAGCAGGTTCTGGGCGTCCCAGAACCCTTCGACGGTCGTGCCGAACCCGACACAGATCACCACCAGCAATCCGAGCAACGCCAGCTCGCGCACCGCTACCTCCGCCGCATCGTCGTGTCGAACACCGCCGCCCCGAGAATGAGCAGCCCGACAAACAGCTCGTGCCAGTAGGGGCTGATCTTCAGCAGGATCAGCGCGTTGTACACCAGACCGATCAGAATCGCCCCCAGCGCCGTGCCCAGCGTCGAACCGGTCCCGCCCGTGATGGCACAGCCACCGATCACCGCCGCCGCGATGGCCTCCAGCTCTCTACCCTCGCCCGTATTCGATCGCACCACCGTGTAGTAAGTCGAGTCGAGCACACCGGCCAGCCCGACCAGGGCGCCGTTGATCGCAAACGCCAGACACATCATTCGAGGACGCGAGATCCCGAGCTGCTGCGCCGCCTTGGGCGAACCGCCGACGGCCAGCAATCGGCGCCCCACCGGCAGGTGCCCCAGAAAGATCCATCCCACGACAACCACGCCGAGCGCGAACCACACGACCTTCGGCAGCGGCCCCAACTGCCCGTTGCCGATCGCCATGTAACCCGGTGGAAACTCGCGGATCTCGTAGCCCCCCGTGATCGCCAGCATGATTCCGCGATAGACGGAGATGCCGGCGAGCGTGACCACGATCGGATGAATGCGACCGGCCAGAGAGATTCCCACGTTGATCAAACCGATCGTTACCCCGAGACCGATTGCCAGCGCGAGAACCACCAGTGGTGGCCAGCCCGCGTCTCGGGCCGCAAGTCCCGCCACCGCGCCGATCAATCCCATCGCCGAGCCCACTGAGATGTCGATCCCGCCCGCCGCGATGACAAACGTCGCTCCGACTGCGAGCATCGCGAGAATCGCCACCGACGCCGCAACGTCCACCGCATTCTGCCAGGTCGCAAACGAATCCGGCACGTGCAGCGACATCCCGACCGCAATCACGATCACCGCCAGCAACAAACCAACGTCGCGCAGCGCCGAAACCATCGAGCCGAGGGCCCCGGTCGACTCCGCGCCCGCCGAAACTCGCGTCTCGGTTGGTAACGACAGACCCACGACGTTCTCTTCCGTCGCATCCTGCGCATCGAACTCACCCGAGATCCCGCCTTCGCGCATGACCACGACGCGATCGCTGATCGCCAGCACCTCGGGCAGGTCCGAGCTGATCACGAGCACGCCGCGCCCGTCGCGGGCCAGCCGGTCGATCAACTCGTGGATTTCTGCCTTCGCATGCACGTCGACGCCGCGCGTTGGTTCGTCGAGGATCAGAACGCGCGCCCCCGTGGCCAGGTAACGCCCGAGCAGAATCTTCTGTTGATTACCGCCCGAGAGGGTCTGCACCGGCTGCCGCGGGTCGGCGAGGGCTACGTTCGTCTGCGCGATCGTCTCCTCCACGTGCGTGCGCTCGACCGCAAACCGGCGCAGCGTCAGCCGGCTCCACCGCGCAATCATCGAGATGACCGTGTTGATCCACACCGACAGCCCCGGCAGGATGCCCTGCACCAGCCGGTCTTCGGGCAAATACGCGAGTCCCGCCTGCAGCGCCGCGGACGGCGTCGTCGGCGCGAACGCCCGGCCGTCGAGCTGGACCGTTCCGGCCCGCAACCGCCCCAATCCGAACACGGCTTGGGCCAGTTCGCTCCGACCCGCTCCCACCAGCCCGTAGAGCCCGACCACTTCGCCGGCCGAGACGCTCAGATCTACGTCCTCGAACCGACCGCCCGCGTCCGACAGGCCGGACAGCGAAAGTGCGACCTCGTCCTGCCGCACGTTTTCCCGACGCTGCGTCAACGCGACCTCGCGCCCCACCATCGCGCTGACCATGTCGTCCGTGGACACCTCCTCCTTCGCCCGCGTCCAGACCCACCCTCCATCGCGAAGCACGGTGATCCGATCGCACAACGCGCGGACCTCCGCCAACCGATGGCTCACGAAAACCACAGCCACGTCCTGCTCGGCCAGCCGCCGAACCTGCGCGAACAGCAGATCGGCCTCACGCTGTGTAAGCGACGAACTGGGTTCGTCGAGGAAGAGCACGCGCACGTCCAGTGCCACCGCGGCCGCCGTCTGCATGAGCATGCGCTCGGCCACGCTGAGCCGGGCTGCCGGACGCCGGACATCCATGTGGAGATCGAGTCGGTCCAACTCGCCCTTGGCGCGGGCGTAACTGGCGGGCCAGTTCACCAGCCCGCCCGGTCCCCACCGCACGAGCCGGTCGGGCAGAAGCATGTTCTCCGCTACGCTCAACGCGGCGAACGAAGCGGCTTCCTGATGGACCACGGCGATTCCGCAGGCCGCCGCCGCTCGCGGCGAGTGAATCGTCACCCGCTGCCCGTCGAGCGCAATCTCTCCGCGGTCCGGGCGAATCACACCGCCGACGGACCGAATCAGTGTGCTCTTGCCGGCTCCGTTCTCGCCGATCAGACCGTGGATCTCACCGGCGGCAACGGCGAAGTCCACGCCGCGC
>CAYMME010000023.1:0-31509 GCA_964391465.1 uncultured Planctomycetales bacterium | reverse complement strand
GTGACCGCGCGTATGCGAATGCCGGGGGTCGACAACGGAGTGTATTCACCGTTTGTGGTGGTTTGTAAATGACGTAACAGCTAGGGAACGGGTATGGGGGAACGGGGAACAGGATGAGGGATCAAGGGATCGAGGTGGAATCGCTGACGGCTGATGGCTGAGAGCCGACCGCTATCAGCTACCAATCCCGAATGAATGACGGGCCGGGGAACGGCCATGGGCTCCAGGCGCCGACGGGGCGGACGGTGTGCCAATCCTGCGGGCAGGACACCTTGAACGGACCCAGGTTGGGCTCGACCTCGATCCGGTACTTCCCCTTGAATCCCGGTGGTACTCGCCACGAGTACCGGCAGACGCCGCGTCAGCCATACTCGAAGTGCCCTGACGCCAGGACCTTCCCGGACGCGTCGAGGATTCGCACGCTCGCACGCGGCTGTCGTTTGCCGCTGCGGGAAGCGACGGGCCTATAGACCTCGCCAGCGTTCCCCTTGACTTGAAACCCGATCCGCACCTCCGGGCCGCGTTGATGTGCAGTCACCTCAAGGGCCAAAGGCGGACCGGGCTTCAGCACGGTTGTTTCGCCTTCGCGCACGACCACACTTCGGAGTTCCCCGAAGGGCCCGTGGCTATCCAGGATCCATCGCGCGCCCTGCGTGCTTGACCGCCCGCCCTCGTTCGCCTCCCGCTTGGACAGACGAACGAATCTCGTCTTGTAGATGCCGGGATTGAGGGCCGTGTCGCCGTCGCCGCGCCCGACGATTGTCGTCCCCGACCAGCCGCGGCGCAGGTGCACTTCGGCACCGCGCGTGGACACGCTGACATGACCCGGGGCGCACCCGGTGACAGCGGCCAGGCCACCCGCAAGAATGATCGCTACCGGAAGATCGCGGTTCCGCATGCCCTGACGGCTCCGTGCCTGATCGCCCTTCCTGCCACGCCGGCGGAGCAGCGCCGCAACTCGCAACCGACCGCCCACGTGATCGTGGGCCGCACCGACTTCCCGTTCCCCAGATGCTAGCCGTGGCGGCGATCCCGTCAACCAGGCAGGCGGTCTGAATGCCGAGCCGTGATCCGACCACCGCGTAATCATGCGCAGTTTCCCAAGCAACCGCAGAACCCGCGGGCCCAACCGTGCGTAGTATCTCCACGTCCCGCAGGACGGCCACTGCCGGAAATGTGCGCCCGGACAGGGCGCGGGACTGAATGTCCGGGCTTCTGGACGCGGTCGCCGGAACGGATACACTCGCATCCGTCCTTGGTTCTCGAGAGGCCCCTCGCGGCTGACCGCGGTTCATGCCTGCCGGGGCCCGCCGAACGGAGCCACTTCCGCAAGCAAGGAGCCCCAGAATGAACAACAAGCGATGGATGATGCGTGGCGCGTTGGCTCTCGGGCTCTTCACCCCAGGGCTGCCCGGGGCCCGTGCCGGCGAACAGGCCGTCTTCCCGATGAGTGAGGTGTCGGTCTTCGACGCCAAGGCGCTCGACGAAAACCAGCGCCAGCAGTTGCTGGGCGGCCAGTACGCGATGTGTGGCACTGAACCGGACGGAGACGTCAAGGCCTACCCAAAGCTGAAATCGAAGCGGCCCCTGTACGGCAAAGTTGAGTTTGACGCGAGCATGATCGATCGGCAGGGCGGGATACGCTACCACTTCGTGATCGACGAGTCCGGCGGCAAAAAGAGCGCCCAGGGGCAGTCCTTGGGGAAGAAGCTCGCTGGGCTGCTGACGGGCGGCGGAGGGGGAAACATCGGCTACGATCTGCTCTACTTCGACCTGAACCGCGATCTCGACCTGACCAATGATCCCGTTTTGAAGCTGATGAAGGATCCACCATCCGAGCTCACCCCACCGTGGGAAGACACAAGCCGCATCCGCCTTTTCGAGTATCTCACGATCGGATTCGACCACGGTCCCGAGCTTGGCACTCGTCCGCTCCGCATTCTTCCACGGCTCGCGATGTACGGCGAAGACCGAGCGCACCTCATGTTCACGGCCACCGTGGCTCGCAAAGGCAAGATCCGCATCGGGAAGCACGAATACACGGCCCTTCTGGCCCAATCTGGAATGGTCACGGGGCGATTCGATCGACTGTTCACCGGGTTGCACCTGAGACCCATCGACGGCGAGGGGGAACGTCCTCTCGGATGGTGGGCCGAGTGGCTCGGCGCGATGCGCGAGGTCGACGGCCAGCTCTACAAGGTCTCGGCAACGCCCACCGGCGACACGCTCAGCGTCGAACCGTATCGCGGAGCATTCGGTCGGTTCGAGGTCAGTTCGGGCGACAGGAAGGACCTCAAGAAACTGGGGGCGAGCGGTGTGCTCATGTCCGAGAGCACGGCCGTCACCCTGGGCAAGAAGCTCGGCCAGTACCCGTACCTCGAGAAGATTCAACCGGGCAAGCTTCCCGTCGGCGACTACCGGCCGATGTACCTATCCGTCGATCTTGGCGAATTGAGTCTGAACCTCTCAGCGAACCGGCATTCAATCGACCCTCCACACGGCCCGCGGGAGGAACCTGCCGCCTACAACATCCGGATTCGCAAGGACAAGCCCTACGTACTCGATTTCGCCAACAAGCCCACCGTGTTGTTCACCAACCCTCCTCCGGACCGGGAGTGCAAGCGCGGAGAGGCGGTCCAGCTCGAGGCTGTCATGGTCGACCCCGCGCTCGACCTCTTGATCTCGGGCCTGGAAGACACCACGCGCAAGGTGGGCGATATGGAATTCCACGACGATCAGGGCAAGAAAGTGAAAGTCGCCAGGTATGCGTCGCTCGATCCCCAAATCGCCATCACCACTGCCTCCGGGAAACGCGTGGCCGAAGGCAAGATGCCCTTCGGCTGAGGCGCCACGTGCGGGTACTCGTGGCGAGTACCGAACGATCTGGAACTTGCAGGCAAGACCGAGACGTTTACGGTCACGGTAACCTACGACACAAAGGAGCTGTACGGGAAGGTGGAGGCGTCGCGCAAGATCGTGATCACCGCGGAATGACAAGGTGAGCACGGCTCGATAAGGAAAGGGGGAACGGGATGAGGGACTGAGGGACTGAGGAATTGAGGTGGGATGACTGACGGCTGAAAGCTGATAGCCAATAGCTGACAGCTATCGATCGAATGGCCCACGGCTTCCACCGAAGCCGTGGGCCATTCGTGTGCTACGTCAGAGCAAAGACCTCGCTACACCTCCCAGCCCTTGCGATACTGGCGGCGGAGGTACTGGTTGGCGTCCTTGTCGTTGGTGATCTTCATGTTCGGGCCGTCCCAGACGATCCGGCGTTCCTTGGCCCGCATGGCCACGCAGCCGAGGACCACGGTCTCGGTCAGGGGCCCGGCGTAGCCGAAGTTCGACATGACGGCCTTGGGGTCACCGGCCTGGATCGCCCGGATGTACTCGCCGTAGGTGTCGCCGCCGATCCGCGGGAGCCGCGGGGTCGGCTTCTTGTAGCCCTCGAACTTGTCCTTGGGCAGGAGCACGTAGCTCGAGCCGTAATCGTTCGGCGAGAACAGCGTGCCCTTGTCACCGATGATGACCGAGCCACTGCCGGGGATCTGCCGGCCGTGGGCCAGCTTGCGGAGGTGCGGCACGACCCACTTGGGCTTGTCGTTTCCGCCGTCGTACCAGACCCACTTCAGCTCGGGCAGCCGGCCCATCCGACCGTCACGGGCGGGGAACTCGTACGTGATGACGCTCCACATGGGGAACGTCTGGGGGTTGTACTCGGACATCTCGGCCTCGACGCTCGTGGGATACACGCCGTCCCAAATCTCACAGGCCATGAACGCCATGTTGGCGGTGTGGCAGGCCATATCGCCGAGGGCTCCGGTGCCGAAGTCCCACCAGCCCCGCCACGCAAACGGTGCGTAGATCGGATCGTACGGACGATTCGGCGCGGTGCCCAACCAGAGGTCCCAATCGATCTCCGACGGAGCCTTGGCCGGCCCGCCTCTGCCCGTCAACGCGGCCCCGACGCCCTGGTGCTTCAGCACCGCCCCGGTGCCCTGCGGCCAGACCGGCCGGTTGGTCCAGACGTGCACCTCCTTGGGAACGCCGATCGCGCCGGACTGCACGACTTCGACCGCCTCGCGGAACCCGTCGTGCGTGGTGCCCTGGTTGCCCATGGCCGTAATCTGCTTCGGCCGCTTGGCCGCCTCTTCCTTGAGCATGCGGGCTTCCCACACGTCGTGCGTCAGCGGCTTCTGCGTCCGGACGTGCTTGCCGAGCTTGAGGGCCATCATGCTGGCCACGTAGTGCGTGTGGTCCGGCGTGCTGACGTTAACCGAGTCGATCTCCTTGCCCATCTTGTCGAACATCACGCGGAAGTCTTTGAAGAACTTGGCCTTGGGGAACTTCTTCAGACTGCCGGCAGCTCGCTTCTCGTCGACATCGCAGAGGGCCACGATGTTAGCCCCCTTGCCGGCGATGCTGTTCACATCACCGCCGCCCATGCCGCCGGCGCCGATCGCGGCGTGGTTGACCCGCTCGTTGGCCGAGCGGTTCTGGGCCCGCGCGCTGCGGGTGGACACCCAGAAGCCCACGCCGGCAGCCGTCGTAGCCTTGAGGAAATCGCGTCGCTTGCTCTTGTTCGCCATGGAATGTCTCCTTCGCTTGGGGGAATGCTTGGGTCTCTGTGACAGCGGCGGGCGGTGACCTTCGTGGTTGGCTCGTCCAGCCTCCGGCTGGCCCGCTGCCTCCTGTCCCGTCCCCGCTCCGCTCCCTAACCTATGATCGCAGGGCGGTCGGACATTTCACTATACCGGCCGCGAACGAACCGGGCAAGCCCGCCGCAGGGCCCTGCCGCCCGTGCCGCCGGATTCGCCCGGCGCGGACTACCACACCGATGCGCCGATGCGGAATATCCGCGACACGACCCGCCTAAGGGCGAGAATGCCATAGCTCGGGTATTCCCGAGGCGCTCCGTGACGGCCGCTGTGGCCGCCGCTCCGGCTCGTCGGGTCAGGAGCGGCCGGTGACGGAAATGCTGAGCTTCTTGATCGTGGCGGTCGCGGTGGCGCCGGCGCCGGCGCCGGTGGCGACGCGGGATTCGCCGACGAGGGCGAGCGTATAGGCGAGATCGGGCTGCATTTCGAACGTGAAGCGCGGGGTCTCGACACCCTTCTTGCCGACCCGGCCGAGATCGTTGTTCACTTCGGCCAGGGCCATCGTGCGCAGCACCTTCTCGTTCGAGTCCTTCACGATCACGCGAAGCGTGACCACGGCTTCCAGCGGGTCAGCACCGCGGGCCGGGGTCGCGCCACCCCCAGTCGCGGACGGCGCCTTGCAGTCGGCGGCGACCTCATACTCGACGGCAAACTCCACATCGGCGAGTAGCGCCGCCCCGCTGCGGTTGTCGAGACAATGACCGATCTGAAACCGGCCCCAGGCCGTCCCGCCGCTGTCGGCCGAGGCGGTGCAGTTGGCCTGGCCCGTCTCGTCCGCCCGGGCCTCCCCGCGGGCCTGACCGTCGGGCCCCGGGGTCTGGGCACTGAGCTTGTCGTGCACGTTCAGCGGCTTGTCGGCGGGGAAGGTCAGTGATTTTCCGGGAGCGAGGACGGCCTCCACCTTGTGGCGGCGCTCGGCCGGGAGCGTGCCTCGAAAGCCCAGATCGGCCGCACCGCCGCAACCGACGGCCAGCAGCCCGGTGAGACCTGTCAACGCCATACACGCAGCAAGACGCCCCGAACCCACGAGCACACCTCCAATCGCCCGGTGCGGCATCGCCACCGGGTTGAAGCTTGTCCGCGAGACGGATGCCGGCTACGCCGACATCCAACGCTCCCTGACGGTCGCGTCTCGGTGCCGGGCATGCGACCCGGCGCGGAGACACCCTGACGGCAGCGCCCAACCACCGAGCGATCGGAGGCTACCAAAGCCGCGCCACGCGGGCAAGTCCGGCCGGCCTAACTGCCGCCCGACTGCACCTGCAACGCTTGCGTCGGCCCACCTGGTTCCTGACAATGCCCTTGCCTCGAAGATGCAGCGAAAGGAGCAAGGGTATGCTCAGACAGTTTTCCCGTCGTCAGATGCTTCGTCGAACCGCCGGTGCCGCCGGTCTGTTGGCCGCCGGCGGCGGCCGGGTGGCATTCGGGGCACCGAAACACCGCACCAAGGTCCCGAGCCTGCCCGTGGCGATTCAGAAGTGCGAGGGCTACGAGCCGAAGCGCCTGGCCGAGCGGCTCGACAAGACGCTGGACCTGATCGGTGGAATCGGGTCGCTCGTCCGTGGCAAGACGGTTACGGTGAAGCTGAACCTGACCGGCTACCCCAAGTTGAAGCTCGGGGGGCTGCCGTCCTACCGCACATTCCACGTGCACCCCAACATCGTGGCCGCCCTGTGCGGCCGCCTCCACCGCGACGGTGCGAAGCACATCGTGCTCGTCGAGAGCTACTTCATCCACCAAACGCCGCAGAAGATCCTCACCGACGCCGGCTGGGACATCGGCATGATCGAGTCTGCAGGCGAACACACGGTAACCTGGGAGGACACATACAATCGTGGCCGGTGGCCGAAGTACTCCCGTCTCCGCGTACCGTGGGGTGGATGCCTCTTCCCGGCCTACGACCTGAACCAGCGCTACGAGAAGACCGACGCGTTCGTCTCGCTGGCCAAGCTCAAGGACCACGCGAACGCCGGAGTCACGCTCTCGGTCAAGAACCTCTTCGGGATCGCACCCACGTCGCTCTACGGGAACGACGCCCCGAACGAGGAAACGCTCTCCAACCGCGGCAAGGTGCTGCATTCCGGCAAGCGGAGCGTTCCGGACGGCGTGCCAGCCGAACTCGACCCGAAGTCCCCGCGGCACTGGAGCTTCCGCGTCCCGCGGGCCACCGCGGACCTGGTCGGCGCCCGGCCCATCGACCTGGCCGTCATCGACGGCATCGAGACCAACCGCGGAGGCGAAGGCCCGTGGATCAAGGGCTCCGAGCCGCTCGCACCGCACCTGATCCTCGCGGGCCGGAACTGCGTTTGCACGGACGCGATCGGTGCGGCCGTCATGGATTACGACCCGACGGCCGCCGACCGCACATTCCCGTTCCCCGGGGACAACCACCTGAACCTGCTGGCCGCGGCGGGTGTGGGCTCGAACGACCCCGACGGGATCGAGGTCCGGGGCGTTTCGGTCCGGGACGCTCGGTTCCCGTTCAACCCCAAGCGGCAGCTCATCGGGTCACCGATCTTCTGATCGCAGTCAACCGAGACGCCGGCCTCGACGCGTGCCTCTGCCGCCGCCGGAATCGTCTCGACCGGCGCGACGCCCCAGCGCGTAAAATGCCTTATTTTCCTTGACGAACGCGCATGCGCTCGGTAGGCTCTGCACCCGGATGGCTCCAATGGCGCGGACCACCGATACGACAGAACGGGGCGCAGGGTTCTGGCGAGACGGCAGACGCGCCAGTTTCGGAATTGTTGTCACGACAAGCTTTTTTTGAAAGGATTCAGCGATGGCCAAGAAACGCGCCAAGGCAAAAGCGGCAGGTTCCAAGCCGCGAACGAAATCCCAGATCCTCGGCGACCTCGCCGACTCGACCGGCCTGACCCGCAAGCAGGTCGGCTCGGTGTTCGAGTCGATGGGCGGCCTGATCAAGAAGGATCTCGGGACGCGCGGACCGGGCACGTTTACCATTCCCGGCCTGCTCAAGGTGCGGGTGACGCGCAAGCCGGCGACGAAGGCGCGCAAGGGCACCAACCCGTTCACCGGTGAGGAGATGATGTTCAAGGCCAAGCCCGCCCGCCGCGTGGTCAAGGCGACTGCGCTCAAGGCCCTGAAGGACATGGTCTAGACGCACCGGCCTACGCAAGACGAACCACCGAAGCGCCCGCGGGTTCCGCGGGCGTTTCTTTGCGCGCCAAGCCCGTGGGGTCGGTCGAGACCCGCCCGCCAACTACACCGCAAGGTGAGGCAAGAAGAGGTGGGTCGTTCAACCCACCCTACTTGCTTGTGGGAGATGCATCGTCACCGCGCTTGATCTCCTTCAAGCGCGCAGCCACGTCCAGTGACTTGTAGTGGCCGTCGAGTGGATAGCACCCGGAGAGCAAGCCGTTGCGCGGGGCGGTCGTGCAGTCGGAGAAGGTGCGGCAGAGCATTCGCGTGTCCATCTTTCCGGTAGCGAGCGTATCGTCGGGCAGATGCGGATAAGCAAGGACCATGCGCCCGAGGCCGATGAGGTCGGCCCAGCCGGCGCGAACGACCGCTTGTGCGACGAGCGGGAGGAACTCCTGCAAATAGCTGTAGCCGGTGCCCACGATCACCAGCCCCGGGAATTGCTGCTTGAGTTGCCGCGTCACGTCGATCTGACGGGCGACGCCAACCAGCGGATCCTCCGGCGGCTGATAGCCGTCCGACGGCGGGAAGAAGGCGGGCCGCTGAATGTGCGGGTTGTAGTACGGGCTGCCGCACGAGATGTTGACCAGCTTGATGGCCAGACCATCGAGCATCTGCAGAAGCTGAACCGTCTCGGTCAGATCGTAGCGCAGCGGGTCGCTCGGATCAGTGCCGAACCCAAACCGATACGGCAGACAACCGTCGAACGGCTCGGGGATGCCGAGCCCCTTCCTGGTCCCCTGCCGTGTACCCTCGTCGTCGCGGAACGGGACGAAGTCGAACGCAGAGATCCGCACACCGATTTCGAGTGACGGCACTTCGGCCCGGATGCGCGTGACGATACCTCTCAGAAAGGCGGTCCGATTCTCGAAGCTACCGCCGTACCGTCCCTCGCGGGTGTGTGCCGAAAGGAACTCGTGACCGAGATAGCCGTGACAGGCCTTGACGTCGACGAAGTCGAAACCCACTTCGCCGGCAAGGTGAGCGGCGCGCACGTAGTCCTCGATGAGGCCGTCGATCTCGTCGTCGCTCAGGATGATGGAGTCGTCGTTCGGGTCGATCCCGAACTTGTGGTCCAGAATCGGGTGATGGTAGGCGATGCGCGGCTTGAGCCCGTGGCCGACGTCGGGGCGAGAGAATCGGCCCGAGTGCGTAAGTTGGAGGCCGACCAGCAGGTCATCGGTCCTGCCGCATCGATCGCGGTGCGCATCGATCAGCGTCTGGTACAACTCGGCCAGGCCGCCCTTGTTTCTCGCGACGCCGAGTAACTGGTTGGGATTGGCCCGCCCTTCGTGACGAACGGCGACCGCTTCGCCGCCCCAGATCAGCTTGGCCCCGGACTCGCCGAACCGACGCCACCGACGCAAGGTGTGCTCACTCGGCCCGCCGTCAAGCGTTCCGTCCCACCCTTCCATTGGGTGGATGCACCAGCGGTTGCCGAGGGTCTTTCCCCCGGCCGGAATGGGCTCGGCAAGCGGGGAGCCCTGCTCGGCGGTCAGGATCGCGTCATCTACGGGCAGATCGAGCCCGAGTTCCGCGAGTCGCTCCCGAAAGGCGGCGGCCGTCCGATAGCGCGACAACTTCGGAAACGTCGGCAGTGCGGGCATTCCTTGCGGCATCTAAGCCCCCCCCGCACCCTCGATGGTCGGGTGCATTGTGACGTAGGCCGAGCCGCCGCGGAACGTTCTGTCGACGTCGCGTTCGTGGGCCTTCACTCGGATGTGGTTGATACTGAGGTACATCCTCACCTTTCAGCCGGAGCGCGCTGCTCGCGACACCCTCGGCACTGCGTCTGCCGTCGCGGCGCCCCGTTGCCGCTCACGAAGCGGTATGATAGCCTCGCGTCCGAGTGATGAGAAGTGGAACCATTATGCGACGCAGGAACACGCTGAGTAAGTTGGCGGTGCTGCCCGGGCTGTTGCTTGCTGCGGGGTGCGCGTCCAGCCCGAAGATCGTGATTCACACACATCCGCAGTGGTCGTTCGAGCAGTACGCGACCATCGCGGTGATGCCGTTCGCCAGCCGGACGCCGGATCTTCCGGACGTGGGGGCGCGGATCTCCGGCGCTCTCGAGCAGGCCCTGATCGAAAACGTCGCCGCGACATCGCGCATCGTGCGCTGGGAGACCGTGGCCGAGCGTATCGAGGCTCCGGACCTCATCGAGTTGCCCGGGCGCATCGAGCGCGGCGAACCCCTGCCGCAAGGACTACCCGCAATCACTACGGCCCTGATCACGGGCGTCTGCACGCAATTCGAGACCACCGGCGACGTACAGAAGCGGTGGGTGGCGCAGCCGTCTCATTCGGCCAACCCGAACGGTGACAGCGCCGTCGCGGGAGAACGTCTGGTCGAGCGCGATCGGTACGTGCATGCCGCGACGGTTGCGGCGGAGTTGCGGGTGATCGACACGCTGACGGGGCAGACCCTTCATCGCCACGCGACGGGATCGGTTACGGTGCGCCGCGCGCGATGGGGTACTCCGCCCGCGCAGCGTCCCGACGAGCTGGCCGCTCAGGCCGCGGAGGTCGTCACCCGGCGTTTGATGCGCGAGGTGGCGGTCATGCGAAGCCGGGTGAAGGTCCGGTCGAAGTCGTTGATCATCGCTTCGCAGGCCCGCGACGGCCGCTGGATCGAGGAACGGAAGTTCACCGCGGACACGCCGACATTGTCCGTTGTGGTGCGCGACCTGCCGCCGGCCCTCGACGGAACCGAGGCGCGTATCGAGATTACCAAGAAGGGTGAACGCACACCGGTCGTATCGGAAGATTTCCAGTGGTCGAGCACGTACGGCTCGTCGGGACAGCGCTTCGCGCTTTCGCCGGCTCGGATGGTCGAGCACAGCGGTGTCGGCAAGTTTCGAGCCGCGCTGTCCATCGGTGACGAGGTCGTGGTCGAGCGCGACTTCCGAATTCGGCCCCGCAGACAAGACGAAGCCGACTGAGCGGTCTGCGGTCCGAGCCGGCTCAGTCGGCCACGATGGCGTCGAGCGGGGACATGCTCGTAACGACGCCCCGAAGGACGAGGACCCGCCGACGGTTCACCCGGATGCCGTCGCGGCTTGCTTCCATCACGTACAGTTCGTTGTTGGCGTGCCCGTCGTCGCGGTTGTGAACGTCGGCATCACGCAGCCAAAATCCCTCGTCGCTGACGGACTCCAGCGTACCGAGGTAAACGAGCGACCCGGCCGTATCGAGCACGACGGTGCGACCGATCAGTTCATCCCAACCCGCTGCCATGTGGTGATCCTGACCCGCGAAATCGCGACGACGGTTGATGAAGACTCAAGGCAGACGTATAGTAAATGCGAGGCGCGAGAGCGTCAAGACGCGCTGCGCCGCGTTGAACCCGACTGTAACCGCCCAGCGGAGCCATCCGATGTCGACGATCGCCCGGGCTTGCCTATGTACCGCAATGCTCCTGAGGATCGGCAGCGCGGCACACGGTGCCGACGACGCCGCGAACGCCGCAAGCAAGCCGGCCACCCGTGGAGTCATCGCGGCCGAGTACGCCAAGCGGTTCAACTCACTGGCTCCCGACGACAACGCGGGGCACTACGCACTTGCGGAGTGGTGCCAGCAGCAGCGTCGCTTCGACCTCGTCACGCGACAGTGCCAGCACATACTCAAACGCAAGCCCGACCACACGAACGCGAAGATCCTGCTGGAGCTTGCCCGGCAGGAATCGGCGAAGCGAAGGGGAAGACGCGGGCCGCACGCCCCGGCGGACGCCCCGGGCACCACCCGCTCCGCCCGCCGGGCACAGTTGGTCAGCGACGCCGACATACAGGAGCTTCGCTTCGCCGAACTCCAGCGCCGCCGGCCGGAACGCGTCCAGGTTCGATTCAAGAACGACCTGTGCAAGCGGTTCGCCGAAGACATGGTGCGCGACGGCCGATTCTCACGGGACGATCGGATCACATTCCTGCGCATGAAGCCGGCGCTGCGACTCGCCCTGATCGTCGACCAGACGGGGGATGCGCTCAAGCAGGACATCGAGATACGCTCCGATCCGATGATCTTCCGTGTGTTCCGGAAGCGCGTGCTGCCGACCGTGATGAACGGATGCGGAACGGCGATGTGTCATGGCGGAGTGAAGGCCCCGGTGTTTCGTCTCTACAACGACGCGGCCCTGAGCGAGGAGGCGATGTACACCAACTTCCTGGTGCTCGAGGGACTCAAGGTCGGCGAGCGGCCGCTGATCGACCGGGACCGGCCGGATGAGAGCGTGCTGCTGCAGTACCTCCTCCCACGGGACCTGGCCCGGCACCGCCACTCGACGGAAGTCGATCCGGCCGTCCGAAGCAAGGACGATCCGACGTATGTCGGCATCACGCAGTGGATCGCGCGGCTTCGGTTCCCCCACTTCGGTTACGACGTATCCTGGCGACCGCCGGAGCAACCCAAGGGCAATCGCGCCGGAGCCGGGCCGCGGTAGGCGCAGGCCCGCGATGCACGTCTCATGTCGACTGGCCAATCCCTGCTACTGCTGCTCGCAACGTTGGCGCTAGCGGTGGTGTGGGTAGTGAGGCGGGCGCAACGCCGAGCGCGAAACCTCGACCGCGAGGCCCGAAAGCTGGCCTTGTCGGTGGCCCCGCAGGACGACCTGGGACTGCCGCAGCGCTACGGTGAGTTGCGTCTGATGCAGGCGGGCCACCACCGCCGCACAAGCGATGTGTCGTGCGGCTCGGAGCCCGGAGGGCGACTGACGGTCTTCACTCTGGCGTGGGAAACCGGCATGGGCACCGACCGGCAGGTCGTGCGGCGGACGGCCGTCGTACTGGAATCGGCCCGCAGCCTGCCGGGACTCTACTTCAGCCGGCAAGCGCCGCTCGAGCCGGTCGGAGCGTTTCGGAGCTACTCGCGGGTGGCGATCGCGGCCGGCGCGTCGACCGAGACGGATGAGGCCTGGCTGCAGGCCGAGACGCCATGGAAACCGGCCGTCGGCGAGTCGTTGCAGCGATGGCTCCTCGACCAGCCGGCGGAGTGGACGTTCGAGTGCCGCGGACGGCTCATCGCGGGCTACGCCCCGGTGGCCCGCGGCACCGAGCAGGAACCCCAACTCGTCGACGCGGTGCGGACCCTGGCCGAACAACTCGGCCAGGCGGAGATTGACACGAACGTGTACGACGCCTCCCGAGGCAACATTCCCTGAGCGGCCACGATAATCCCCTCGAAAAGACAGGCGGACTCGAGGGGGCGATCATCACCAGGCCGCAACCACCCCACGCGATGTCGCCGCCAAACATCCTGAACCGGTAGCCCGACTGCCGCGACTCGAGGGCACGTGCCCTTTCCACGAAACCCTTACGCGCCAGCGGGGTCCGCACGGGCAACGATATCAGAGCCCGGTTCGTGCCCGGCGGGCCCCGCATCTTCTTTCCTGCCCATCGGGGCTGGGCCGCTCCCTTTCCCGCTTGACACGGATGCCGAATCGGTCGGTGCCGGCGCCGGCTGACCCGGAGGCGCGACCGCACCCGGACCTCCCACCTCAACGATGAAGGTGGTATCCTACCGTAATGTCTGATACGAACGCGACCTCGAACGGCGATGCCGATATGGACGCGTCCAGTCCCTCTCCGCAGGCCGCATCCGCTAGGACGGACGATAGGGAAACCGCCGCCCTCGCCGCCGCGAAGGCGTTCCTCGAAACGGGTGGACGCGTCGATGCCGCCGTCGAGATCCTGGAGAGGACACGCCTGCACGAAGCCGCTCTCTCGGGCCACGCACGCGTCGTGGAGTTGCTCGTCTCTCATGGTGCGAATCCGAACGTCCGGGACCGGCTCGGGCAGGCGCCTCTGCACGACGTGGCCTCGCCGAAACGAAAGCGCGTCGCCGAGTTGCTCGTCGCCGTCGGCGCTGATGTGAACGTCCAGGACGAGGAAGGCGAAACACCGCTGCACAAAGCGGTGAACCGGGGCACTAAGTCGATCGTTGAACTGCTCGTGGCCCACGGCACGGACATCAACGCCCGAGACGCACGCGACAGGACCGCCCTGCACAACGCAGCCTGGTACAACAACGAAACCGCGGCAGGATGGCTCATTGCGGCTGGAGCACATCTGGACGTCCTGACTGCGTCGGGGCTCGGCTGGCTGGACCGCGTTGTCACTTTCATCGACCAGGACGCCGGCCTGGTCGGCACGACAGACCTCCGCGGCACGCCGTTGCACTGGGCCACTCGGAACGGGCACGTCGACGTGGCGATGCACCTCATCGCCAGGGGCGCGGATGTCAACGCACGCAACGTGTTCGGCGACACCCCGCTGCACTTGGCGGCGGACGGGGGTTACGTTGACCTGATGAATCGCCTGATCACGAGCGGTGCTGACATACACGCCAGGAGTGCGGACGGCGAGACGCCCCTGCATCATGCGGTAGAGCGGGAAGACGATGCCGCGGTGAAGCTGCTGATTACCAGGGGGGCTGACGCAAATGCGTCCTGCCTCTTCGGCTGCACGCCGCTGCACCGAGCGGCGACGTACGGCTGCGACGCGATCGCGGGGCTCCTGACTTCTGCCGGCGCCGATGTGAACGCAACAGACCATCAGGGTGACGGCCCGCTGCACAGAGCCGCGCGGCAATTGCTGGCCGGGCGCAAGGATGGGCATCTGAAGGTGGCCGAACGCCTCATTGCTCATGGCGCCGACCCGAACGCACGAGGGGAACACGGCGAGACGCCGCTACACCGAGCCCGAGGCAGACGGCGTGCTGAGATGGTCACGCTGCTCATCGATCGCGGCGCCGACCCACACGCGAGATGCGATCGTGGCCGGACCGCGCTTCATCTGGCGGCAAGAAGTGGCGACGAGGACACGGCCGAGGTTCTCCTGGCGAACGGACTTGACGTGAACGCGAAGGAGAATGACGGACACACCTCGCTGCACTGGGCGGCGTACATGGGTCATCATTCGATGGTTGCGTTTCTTGCCGGCGCCGGCGCCGATCTCAACGCGAAGTCCGAGAATGGCACCACCGCCCTGCACTTGGCGGGACACAGGGGGCACGAGCGCGTTGGCAGGACGTTGTTGGATGCAGGCGCGGACCGCACGTGACCGACAAGGACGGCGAAACGCCGCTCCATTCGGCGGCATGGTATGGCGTTCGGGAGCTGGTGGATCTGCTCATCGCGCACGGGATTCCGCTGGACATCTTCGCGGCGGCGGCCATTGGGGCCGACGACGATGTCCCGCGGTTGCTCGCCCGCGACCCCACCCTTGCGCGAGCCAGGCTTGGCGACGAGCAAACTCCACTGCACGGCGCGGCCAAGAACGGCCACGAAGAAGTCGTAGGACTACTCCTACCTCACAATGCGGACGTGAATGCCAAGGACCGTAGCGGATACACGCCCCTACTTGCGGCGGCGCGGGAGGGCCAGGAGGCGGTGGTATCGCTTCTCCTGAATGAAGGTGCTTGCCCACTCATCGCAAACGAGAAGGGCCAAACACCCCTGCATGGAGCGGCTTGGCACTGTTGCCCCGACATGGCGCGTGTGCTCTTGCAGGCCGGTGCCGCCGTCAACAGTCGGACCACGGACGGTAAGACACCCCTTCATTGCGCAGTTGAAGGCCTACAACGGCCGGTAGAACGACAGAAGATCCTCATCGAACTCCTGGTCGAACACGAGGCCGACGTGAACGCGAAAGACAACGACGGCCAAGCCCCGTTGCACCTGGCGTTCTATGAAGGTCGCCGCGCGGCAGCAGAGCTGCTCCTCCGGCACGGGGCAGACGTTCATGCCAAGGGCAAGACCGGACGGTCGCCTCTTGAGCAGGCAATCGTGGTCCGCGACGAAGCCGACGTAGTTCTCCTGCGCCGGTACGGCGCATGCTGACCCGAGGTCACGCCTGCGCACGCACGATGGGATGAACACGAGCCACGGCGCCGATGCACACCGCATTCACGGCGCGATCCGCGCACATCTCCTTGGCAATCGCCCCGGCGATAGCGGACTGCTCGGCCGTCTCAACCTTGTTGATGAGCGGGACCAGTCGGGCGCCGGGCGGCTTGTTCTTGGCGCCGCCTTCGGGGTGCACGATGACGCGGGCCACAATCTCGGGCGTGATCGTCGCGCCGAGGGGTACGTCGGCCAGGGCGGCTGCGCGTTCGGCTCGGTGCACGTGATTGTCCGTGAGCGGTTGACCGAGGATGTCAATTCCAACGACCGGCACGAGGATCGTCGTACAGGCCGGGACGACCGGCTCGTGAGCGGCCGGGGCCTTGAACGAACGGCGCCGACATCCGTCGCCCTCGATGACTACGGCGTCGACCTCAACGAGTGCGCGCATCCGTGCGACCAGTTCCGGGGGCACGCCATCGGCCTTGTCAACCGTGTCCCGGTCCTGGTCGATCACGCCGCGCACGACGAGCACGATCCGATGCTTCTCCAGGTCGGACGGCAGCCGGCTCAGGATCTCTCCCTCGTCGTCGCTCATGATGACATGGGGAGCATGGCGGATCTGTTCGGCGAAGATGCGCGTGGTCGTCGTCGCCACAACGCGCCGACCCGCAGCGGCCAACTCCTGGGCCAGCCGGAACATGGCCGTCGTCTTGCCGCCAGCACCGACGAAGGTCACGACGTCGTTCGAGCGGACCGCGAGGGCTTCGGTGAGCGTCATCGGTCTCTTCCCACCGACGCCCACGTGAGTACGCAACCCGCCGGTCCCTGCGAGCGCGGGCCGGCGCAATCAATCAGCGATCTCGCCATGCGCGGTCGATCACACGCTCGACGAAGCGGACTCTGGCCGAGCCCCGGACGGGGCGACAGTGAATAGCCAGGGGCGAAGGGGCAATCCTGCTGTTCCTCTGTCGCCCCTCCGGGGCTTGCCGTCGCGGGGCGCATGCCAACCAGGGGCTTGCGCCCCTGGCTATTGACTGGCGCCCCTTCGGGGCTTGGGATCGCGTGGCGCATGTCGTCCAGGGGCTTACGCCCCTGGCTATTGACTGTCGCCCCTTCGGGGCTTGACGCCCCGCCGCCGCCGCTCTGGCCACCAGCGCGTCTTGTGATGGGGATACACACGATTGACAGTTCCCTGTCCTCCCGAGAAGCGACCTTCATGCGTCCGTTACTTCAGTGTCAGCGTTTCGATCACGCTGCCGTTGGAGCCGCGTCGTTGCACCGCGATTCTGCCGCGGCTCTCGAGGCCGTGGCCGCGAAGCGTCGCAGCGTCATCCGTCGGCAGGAGAACCACGACCTCGCCGTCGGAGAGCTTCGCACGCAAAGAGTAGCCTCCTTCGATGCGCGTCAGCTCGGCTTCCTGCGGTAGGCCGTCGGCTGCACGGTGCGGTCGGTACAGCGTGACGAACTCGACGGACTCGCGCTTCTCCGGCGTGGTTGCGCTCAGGTGCCACTCTCGCAGCTTGATGCGCGGACGCGGGTTCGGGTCGTACTGGTCCGTCTGCGCGAGCTGCAAGTCTGCGGGAGCCAGGAAGTCGATCTCGCAGACGACGTCCTTGGTCCGGGCTTGCACTTGATGCTGATCCGGCGCTGCGAACTGCTCCAAAGCGTGCAGCCAGTACTCGAAGCTCGACAGCTCCGGTGCGGCCAGTCGGTCGTACACGATCACCAACTCCGGCTTCACGAAGATGACCGCACGCGTGAACCGATCGAGCAGCCGGACCTCCGGCGTCTTCTTTTTCTTGTCGGCCAGGATCTTGTATGCCTCGCCCGCCTCACCAACGACGATGTCGATCGCGGGTGCGGTCTCGAAGGCGGTCACCTTCCCCTTGGCCTCGAACGAGCGCGGCACCTGACCCTGACCGTTGACGGTGATGCTGTTGACCGACCGCGTGCTCCACATCCACTTGCGGTGGTGCTCGCTCCCGTAGCTGTCACGGTATCCGCTGCGGATCAGGAGCCGCTGCCCGTAGGCCCACAGCAGGAACGAGTTGTTGGCTTCATAGCCGTGCGACGGCGTTCCCAACGGACTCGACTTGAACACCACCTGCACGCTGTTCGTCGCGTCGGTGAGGCTGGTGTTGAGATAAGCCTGCCCCGTCCCGCGAAAGAGTCGAGAGGCCGGCAGGCCGTCGGGCGGCCGGGGCTCGACCGTCGGCAAGGCCCCACGGACGAAGCCGACGTAGCCGCCGGTCGCAACCGCCCCACCGTTCTTCTCGACGTACCACTGCCAGTGGCCGTTCTGGGCCTGGGCCGCGAACGTCGTCATCAGCGGGCGCGTACGGGAGGCCGAGATGCGCGCGGTCAGGTCACCCAATCCGCCGCCGACCTTGCCCGGCGGCATCAGGTACATCGCATAGTACCCCGCCCTCGAGAAGAACGGGGCGTCGTAGCAGTTGATGTCCATCGCCGCCCGCATCACGTCGGCCCACCAGGTGAAGCGCGAGAGGTAGCTCTGCCAGTACGCCGTCCCTTCGTGCCAGCCGCCGTCGTCGTCAGCCCAGACCGGATAGACGTTGAAGAAGACGTTGGCAGCGAACCACACCCAGTCGTCGGCGCCCTCGATCTCGTCGTGGAACGCGATGCCGATTTCGCCGAGGAAGTGCCACGCCCGATTGCTGTGGCTCGAGTAGGGCCTCCACAGGTGCCGCGGATGCAGATGCTTGTACATCTCCTCACCGCGCACCTTCATCACGCGCCGACACAGTGCGCGCTCCTCGTCGGTGAGCAGGTCGTGCACAAACGTGTATGTGCGGGCGAAGTAGTAGGCGTACGGCATGCCGGCCTCGTCGTTGTAGCGGTAGCCGGTGCTGCCCTTCGGGTCCCACTTCGCACAGTCGAGCAGGATCCGCTTGGCGAGTTGGCCGTATTCGTCCTCGCCGCCGAGCAGTCGCGTGAACGCGAGCGTGGCGGCACCGTCGAGCGCCCGCCGCGTGTACGTGCGGTTGCCCCACCAGATCTTGCGCCATGGGTCGCTGCCGCGCTTGGTGCCGGGCGGGTACTTCTGCGGCTCGGCCGTCGGCGGCGGCTTCGACAGAAGCTTGTCGCACTGTGCCACGAGCTTGTCGTACTGGCCTTTCAGCGGACCGCGCGCCAGCGTGCGGAGGTGATCCATCTGCTCCGGCCGGACGAAGAGTCGCGGGTGGGACTTCGGAACGCGTGCGAGCAGGTCCGGCCGAGCCGGCAGCGGCGTCTTGACGGCATCGTCCGCGATGCGAAACGTGCGGGGCTGACTCCAGTTGGTGAGACGGCCGTCGGCGTCGACACCGCGGTATCGCCACGTGTACGAGCCGGACGCGAAGACGCGGGGCGGGCAGTGCACGTTGAAGGTCACGCCCTCGACCCGGTACTCCGTCGTCCCGAACCCGTCACCCCGGCCGCACTCGACTTCCCACGACGCGATGCCCTTCTGCGGCCGCCAGCAGAACCGCGGCGGCGTGACCGCCGAAACTGCCCCCCCCGCCGGACGATAGCCCCAATCCCCGTCGCTCGCCGGTCGTTCGTCAAGCGCCAATGGTGCGGCGCCATCCGCCGCAGCCACAAGCGCAATCCCGGAAACGAACACACTCATCCACATGGTCGGAGTCCTCTTCTGTCGTCAACCAGCCAACCCGGACGGCGGGAACACGCCTTCGGCGATCAGGGATTCCCGCACGGCGACGTAGTCCGGGTGGTTCATCGCAAGGACGGCAATCGTGGTTCTGCCAACCGCCGTCCGCCCAAGAACACGAGGGCCCCGCCACTCGAAGTGGTCGGACCACCGATCGCGACGGGGATGGTACAGACGCGCCGTGTCCCCGGATACAGGGTCAATGCCGGCAACGTTCGGCCCTTTGTGCCGATTGCAGTGCAAGCAGCACAATGCCAGGTTGTCCAGAGTCGACGCACCACCATGCTGCCGTGCAATTACGTGGTCCAGCTCGAAGCGCACCCGGTACACTCCTTGAGGCATCCGACAGTACTCGCACGTATCGCTGGCGCGATTCCGAACCTGCTGTACGAGCGACGCGTCCATTCGCCCTCAGGAACCTGCGGCGCTCTTCTGAAGAGACCGACGTGCCTTTGACTGGATGAGCGCCAGGAAGTGGCCGACCCGCACGTAGCTGTCCAACTCGTCCTGTTCGTCGGGAGAGAGTGCACCCTCCTGGGCCTTGGCCGACAGATCGTGCATGCGCTCGTGGTCCTCGGGCGGGAAGTCGAGCGCCAGGATCTGGCGTGCCGCCTCGGGAGATAGCCCGTCGCTATCCGGCCTGATGATCCGTTCTAGGATCGCTGCCTGGCTGTTCGCCGTCATGTCCGCATTATACCGACATCCAAGCGGGTCAGTCGAGAGGGTAGCGAAAGATCCACACGGCGGCGAGCAGATCCGCGTCGGCGGCCACGAGGCGACCGAGCGCGTATTCTCGAACAGAACCCCAAGCACCCGCCGGCGCGGCACTTGGCCCGCCTCGAGAGAAACGTGTTCGCGTGGTTCGATACGCCGCACGCCGTCGGTTCGGGCTTTTCAGCGGTGTCCGTCTTTCCGCTCATTCAGAAGGACTGTGATGCCTACGAAGACGCCCTCACTGACGACGTGCTGTTGAGAACGCCGGACACGGACTATGCCGCGGTACGCGTGCGAACCGTAGGGGCAATCCTGATCGGTGCCTTGGGTGCCTACAAGCTGTTCGTGGCCGTCAGAAGAGGGTACTCGAATGTCCTGTTCCTGATCCTTCTCGCTTTCGTGGGAATCGCTGTGCTTCGATGGGTCTGCCGTGCGCCGCGTCTGACCCGTCGCGGAAGCGACTACGTTCAGCGTCTGCAATCGACATTCGTACAACTCAAGAAGAAGCTGCAGACGGCCGTTCCCAGCGCCGCCGACACGCGACCGGCCTTGGTGGTCGGGTTGTTCGGACTCGGTGCCCTTGCCGGAACCGCATACGCCGAATACGCCGGCATGCTGAGCATCTCGGTGCCCTTGGCCGTTTCCACCGGCGGAGACGGGATGTGGTCATGGATCGGCGTCGGCTGTAGCGGCGGCTGCGGCGGAGGCTGCGGGGGTGGGTGCGGGGGATGCGGAGGGTAGCGCGCGAGGAAAGTGAACCTGCACCTCGCCGTGCATCGAGTACAGCCGATACCGCCGACCGTCGTGAACGAAGACGCCGCTCGACTTGTTGTCGCGCAACAGCGGGTTCTTCGCGTACTTGGTCCAATGCACGAGGTCGGTCGAGGTGGCGATAGCCGTGGACCACTGTCGAGGGCGCTCGGTGTCGCCGCTTCCGTGGTACAGCGCATAGTACCGTCCCTTGTGTTTGATGATCTGGTTGAGGGCGATCATCACCCCATCGTACGCATCCGGACCGGGCTGCAGCACCGGCTCGTCCTGGACGCTGGTCCAGATGTCCAGGTCTGTCGACGTGGCGAGCCACACGCCCTGGTCCCGGCGCTCGTAGAAGAGGTACCAGATCCCGTCCTCGTGCCAAGCCGTCGGCGTGCCGTACGGACCGGATGAGAGCGGCTGGCCGCTCGTGTAGCGGATATCGAGAGGGCCCCGGCGGGTCCAGTGGATACCGTCGGCGGAGACAAGCAGGTGCGGCTGATCGTTGCGTCCCTCGGCAAACATGTGGTAGGTGCCGTCGTGCCTAACGATGCACATGTCCTCCACCCAGTGCTCGCGGTAGACGGGGTTGTGCGGGTGACGCTGCCAACGCAATCCGTCGTTCGACGTAGCGTAGCCCAGCGTCTTCAGCCCCTCGCGCGTGCCGTCGTAGCCGGTGTACCACAGGTGATACGTGTCTCCGACACGAAGGATCCAGCCGCGCTCGCGAATCGTGGCATCCCAATCACCGGGCGCGCCGGCCGTGAAGACCGGGTTGTCCGGGTGCGGCGCGAAGTCGACCAACGCCGGAGGGAATGCGGCGCCCACGACCGGCGGAGCTTCCGTCGCTGGGGCCGCGTTCTTCGGGCGTTCCGGAGCCGCACATCCTGCCAGCAGCAGTGCCAAGCCAGCCGAACACACACGGTATGTCGTCGACATCATACGCTCACCCGTAACCCCAAGCCCGGTTCTTGCAGTGAGCAGATTAGGGCACAACGTCGGTTCACGCTATCATGATCGCGTTCATCCGTGTCGACTGATCGCAAGGACCAACGAATGAGAAGGCGCCGACGTGAAATCACCGTACCACGACGTGACGTACTCAAGGGCATGGCGGGGCTGGGTGTAGCCACCGCCCTACCCGGGCTCGGGACCGGCTGCGCAACGACAGGCGATAGGCACCACGCATCGACGGCCCGGCCGGACCTGATCCGCAAGGAGAACCAGCGGCCCGGCACCCGCGACTGGATCCTCACGAAGACGGCCATCGACCCGAAGACCAAGTACCGCTGTCCGTGGATCGAAGGGTACTGCTCGCGAACGAGCGTTCGGGCCGGAGAGGCGCTGTCGTTCCACGTGAGTACTAACCCGGCCTCACAGTTCACCATCGACGTCTACCGGACCGGCTACTACGGCGGCGACGGCGGCCGCCACGTACTGACGCTGGGACCGTTCAAGGGAACCGCTCAGCCGGAACCGCCGATCGGTCCCAAGCGCGACCGCGAGTGCCGCTGGGAACCGTGCGCCGAGATCCGCATCCCGAACGACTGGCCGAGCGGCGTGTACGTCGGCAAGCTCACTGCCGAGCGCGAAGACTACCAGAGCTACGTCATCTTCATCGTGCGCGACGACCGGCCCGCCGACTTCATCTTCCAGTGCTCGGACACGACCTGGCAGGCCTACAACCGCTGGCCGAGCCAGTTCTCGCTCTACGACGACGGCAAGAACAAGTGGTACTGGGGCAACAACGTCGAGGTCACATTCGATCGACCGTACGGCAAGTACTGCCAGATCTTCGACGTACCGCTGTCGACGGGCTCGGGCGAGTGGTTTCTGTGGGAATTCCCGCTGGCCTACTGGATGGAGCTGCACGGCTACGACGTGACTTACATCTCCAACCTCGACACGCACGCCGATCCGGCCGGGCTGCGGCGAGCGAAAGGCTTCCTGTCGGTGGGCCACGACGAGTACTACACGATCGAGATGTTCCACAACCTCAAGCAGGCCATCGCAGACGGCCTGAACGTGGCGTTCCTGTCCGGCAACACGTGCTGCGGGGAGATCGCTCTACGCCCCAACTCCCGGGGCGTACCGAATCGAATCTACGAGCGCGTAGACCGTTTCGGTTCCCTCGCCCAACACCAGACGAAGCGGCCCGAAGTGATTGCGCTGCCGCACAACCGCCCCAGCGAGAACACGCTGATCGGCGCATGCAGCACCGGACCGGTCACGGGCGGGGCAGACTGGATCTGCTCCATGCCCGACCACTGGATCTTCGAGGGCACGGGCATGAAGAAAGGCGAGGGCATTCCGGGGCTCGTTGGATGGGAGTGGCACGGCGATCCCGCGGACATCCCCGGCCTGGTCGTCGTCGCGACCGGCACCACAATGAACCGACGCGAGGAAGGCACCTACACGGCAACGGTCTATCCGGGCCCCAAGGGGAACTTCGTGTTCAACGCTTCAACGTGCTGGTGGGCCGACGGGCTCTCCGAGCCGCCGGGCTACGTCCGGCCGTCGGTCTACACAACACCACAGGGCCCCGACCCCCGAGCCCAACGCATCACCGCAAACGTGCTGGAGCGTATTCGGCGATCCGGCTCGGCCTGACGCAGCCAATCGGACCACCGGTGCCCCACCCCGGCGCCCGGATGATCCACGTGGAGACGAAACATGAAGGAGCAACACGACGCTTCGAGCCCAAATGAGATAACCCGCCGCACGGAGAGCGCTGTGCCGCGACGCGATGTGCTCAAAGGCATGGTGGGGCTGGGTATAGCCACCGCACTGCCCGGGCTTGGCACCGGCTGTGCGACGATCGGCCAAGGGCGCAGCGCATCGGCCGGCCGGCCGGACCTGATCCGCAGGGAGAATCAACGCGCGGGCACCCGCGATTGGATGCTCACGAAGACAGCCATCGACCCGAAAACGAAGTACCGCTGTCCGTGGATTGAAGGGTACTGCTCGCGAACGAGCGTTCGGGCCGGAGAGACGCTGTCGCTCCACGTGAGCACCAACCCGGCTTCGCCGTTCACGATCGACATCTACCGAACCGGCTACTACGGCGGCGACGGCGGCCGCCACGTACTGACGCTGGGGCCATTCAAGGGAAGCGTTCAACCCGAACCGCCGATCGGCCCCAAGCGCGACCGCGAGTGCCGCTGGGAGCCGTGTGCAGAGATTCGAATTCCCAACGACTGGCCGAGCGGCGTCTACGTCGGCAAGCTCACAGCCGAGCGCGAGGGTTACCAGAGCTACGTCATCTTCATCGTGCGCGACGACCGGCCTGCCGACTTCATCTTCCAGTGCTCGGACACGACCTGGCAAGCCTACAACCGCTGGCCGAGCCAGTTCTCGCTCTACGACGACGGCAAGAACAAGTGGTACTGGGGCAGCAACGTCGAGGTCGCGTTCGATCGACCGTACGGCAAGTACTGCCAGATCTTCGACGCCCCGCTGTCGACCGGTTCGGGCGAGTGGTTTCTGTGGGAATTCCCGCTGGCCTACTGGATGGAGTCACACGGCTACGACGTGACCTACGTCTCGAACATCGACACGCACACCGATCCGGCCGGCCTGCGGCGAGCGAAAGGCCTCCTGTCGGTGGGCCACGACGAGTACTACACGATCGAGATGTTCAACAACCTCAAGCAGGCCATCGCGGGCGGCCTGAACGTGGCGTTCCTGTCGGGCAATACCTGTTGTGGGCATATCGGCCTGCGTCCCAACTCCCGCGGCGTACCGAATAGAATCTACGAACGTCTAGACCGTTTCGGTCCCGCGAACGAGTACGAAGCGAAGTGTTTCCCCGACATGACCACACTGCCGCACAAGCTGCCGAGTGAGGCCGAGTTGATCGGCGCGTGCAGCACCGGACCGGTCACGGGCGGCGCGGACTGGATTTGCGCCATTCCCGACCACTGGATCTTCGAAGGCACGGGCATGAAGAGGGGGGACGGCATCCCGGGGCTCGTGGGCTGGGAGTGGCACGGAGCACCGGCGGATATCCCCGGCCTCGCAGTCGTTGCGACCGGCACAACATCGAACGGAAGCCTCGAAGGCACCTACACGGCGACGGTGTATCCGGGCCCCAAAGGGAACTTCGTGTTCAACGCATCAACGTGCTGGTGGGCGGACGGACTCTCCGAGCCGCCGGGCTACGTCCGCCCGTCGGTCTACACAACCCCGCAAGGCCCCGACCCCCGAGCCCAACGCATCACGGCGAACGTGCTGGAGCGGATGCGACGATCCGAAATGACCTGACGCAATCGCCTGGAGTACGGGTGCCCCATCCCCGGCGGCTGTTTGCCGGGGGTGGGGGACTGACACGACTCACGGAGGCTTGCCATCGTCCTTCGGTGGACGGCGCACTTGGTCTGGCATCAACCTGACCAACCAACGAATGCGTACAGGTTCCCGTCGTAGTCGGTGACGAACAACGCATTCCCTGACGCGGCAAGAGCGGACTTGACGGGCACCGCGAGCCAGTAGCGCCACTTCAACTCGCCGGTCTTCTTGTCAAGGCCGTAGAGGTAGCCGTCGTCGCTGCCGAAATACAAGATGTTCCCCGACACGACGGGGCTCGAGCCGCCGCCGAGGGTCTGGCGCCGATTGTTCTTGAATCGCGCCTCGTCTTGCCCAACGGTGAATCGCCAGACCGGCTCGCCCGTCTTGCGGTTCAGGGCGGTCACGATCCGACCGCCGCAATACACGAGATCGCCGTCCACGACCGGCACCGCCGTCGCCCGCGAGCCGTTCTCCGTCGCCTGCTCCCACAGAGGCTTGCCGCTCGCCGCGTCGAACGCTCGGGACCGCTGCCCGTTGGAGTAGACCACGCCGTTCTCGACGACGGGCGTGGACACGCCTCGCAGGCGCGAGACTTTCGTTCGCCATCGCCGGTTGCCCGTGGGCAAGTCAGTCGCGGTCACGTCGTTCTGCCCCGTGGTGTACACGACCCCATCAACGACGGTCGGGCCCGACATGTAGGTGTCGTTACTCGTCTTGACCCGGCGCACCTCGCGGTCCGTGGCAGCGTCGAGCATGACCAGCGGCCCGCCCTCACCGGAGACCAGCACCATGCCGTCGGCAACCGCCACCGGTCCGCCGCAGTAGCGGTGGGTGGCGGTGTCCGGATAGATGTCGCGCTGCCACACGACCTTGCCGGTATCGGCGGCAAGTGCATACGCAATGCCCGCCGTCGAGAGCGCGTAGACGTGATCGGCGAGGGCGGTGGGACTGTTTGCGATTGATGTGTCCGTGCGTGTCTTCCAGAGTCTGCGGCCGGTGCGGACATCGAAGCACGCGACGCCGGCCGCTGCGGCGCCAAGATCGTCGTCCTGGACGGCCACGAAGACCCGGCCACCCATGACCACGGGCGAAGACGCGAGCATGTTGCGGCCGCCGGTGTGCGCCACCCACGCGAGAGCCAGCGGTGGTTCAAGTGGCTTCTCCATTCGGCGGCCGGCTCGCATTGTGAGCCCCGGCCAGTCACCGCCGGGTCTCACCTCGGGCGCATCACCTGCACCCAACGTGAACACATGCTCTGCGCTCCAGGACGCAGCTCTGTTGTCGTGCGAGGTTGCGACGATCGTGTAGTCCCCCGGCTTCGCGCCCGTAGCGTCCCACGTACCGGACCACGTCCACTGCCCTTGTCGTTCAAGGGCAACGGCCTGATTAGCGCTGCCTGAACGAATCGTGCAAGGCACCCGGTCGACCCACGCGGCCATGTCGAAGGCCAGCACCTGGATCGGAATGCGACGCCGCATCACACGCTCCCCGGAACCAGGCGACACGATGTCCAGGCGCCGGTACTGCCCGGTAGGGCGCAGCTCGGTTGACAGATTGCCGTCCTGGAAGCGACAGACGCGAATGGTCCGTGTGAACGCACCCCAATCCAGGCCGCGGGCGGGACCGCTTCGGACGAGAGGGATGCTGCGGTACCGCGCGATGCCGTTGCCGTGCCAGTGTCCGTAGAAGTGCGCGATGATATGGTGGTGCGCCGCCCAACGGTCGAACTGTGCCGGCTCGGCCGGGTAGTGGGCGATCGTGACGACCTCGCTCTTCTCGGGAATCGCTTCGAAGTAGGCATCGAGCCACGCCGCCTGGCGCCGAAGGCCCTCCGCCGACAGGTAGTGATACTCGCGAACGTAGTTCACAAAGTGAACACCTCCGTACTGCCAGGCATAGTAAGGCGGCGCGTTTAGCTTCTCTTCGTAGTGAGCCACGCTTCCCGGATTGCCGTCGCGCCGGGCGTAGTTGCCGTCGTGCCCGCCAAAGACGTGATAGGCGTCGATGGTGAACGGCTCCAACGCGTACCGGTACAGGTCGAACTCTTCGTTCGTGCCGTTCATCGTCAAGTCGCCGACACTGAAGAAGAACGCGGGATCGCACGCCATGGCGGTGATCTGGGCGAACTCTTCGCGCAGCAAATCGGCCTGCGACTTGCTCGTGAACTGGCTGTCGGCGGTCACGAGGAACGTGAAGTCGCGGTCGCGCGCGGACGCGTCCTCGACCATGCCGAAATCGACTGTGTAGGATTGCGCCGTCTCATCCGGCCCGATGCGGTGAGCAAACGGCGTCGAGAGTCTCTGCCCGGATGGCCGCACAACGAACACGAACCGATTCTCGGCCACACTGAAGTCAAACGCATAACGGCCGGCGCTGCCGGTGTGTCGGATGGCCTCGCCGTCGCTGACCATTACCCCAGGCAGTCCCTTCTCTCCGGGATCGCGCCGCCCGTTGGCGTTGGCGTCGCGGTACACCGCTCCGCTGACGACAACGTTGCGTTCGCCGAGCGAGACGGACGGCAGGATCAAGACAAGGGCAATCCACCCACCGGTTCGCAGGGCCTTGCACGTCGCTTGCCTTCGTCGTTCGAGCATTCGAGCTTCCTTCGTCATTGGGCATTCGTCATTCGTCATTTGGCAGGATCGAGTCACGATCCTGCCATAAGTACCATGGTCGGCCGCGGCGTGCTATACATGGTGCCAAGCATGCAAGCAGGCGTGGGGCGAGGAAGTCTGGCGTCATGGACGACATATTGGGCGATCTGAACGAGCAGCAACGGGACGCCGTCTCTCACGGGGACGGTCCCCTGCTCATCGTCGCCGGGGCCGGCACCGGCAAGACGATGGCCCTGGCCCACCGCGTCGCCCACCTCATCACCAAGGGAGCGAATCCCGGACGGATCCTCCTGCTGACATTCACCCGCCGGGCGGCGGCGGAGATGCTCAATCGCGTCGACGGGATCCTGCGGCGTGTCGAGCGAACGCGGGGCGCATCGGCGGTGCGCCGCGCCGGACAGAAGGTCTGGGGAGGTACGTTCCACGCAGTGGCCACGCGCCTACTGCGGTTGCACGGCAAGGCAGTCGTGCTGGACCCCGGTTTCAGCATCCACGACCGCGGCGACTCGGAGGACCTGATGAACGTCGTCCGCACCGAGTTGGGCCTCGCCAAGAGCAAACGCCGGTTCCCGTCCAAGAGCCTCTGCTCGGATATCTACAGTCGGTGTGTCAACACGCGCGACAAGCTCGAGACGGTACTAGAAGAAGCGTTCCCCTGGTGCCGCGAGGACGCCGACGATCTCAAGAAGCTCTTCCAGACCTACGTGGACCGCAAGCAGGCCCAGTCAGTGCTGGACTACGATGACCTGTTGCTCTACTGGCACGGGCTCATGGGCGACGCGGCCTCGGGTGCAGCAGTACGCAGTCGGTTCGATCACGTTCTCGTCGACGAGTACCAGGACACCAACACGCTCCAGAGCGAGATCCTGCACCGGCTGTGCCCCGACGGCGAAGGGCTCACCGTCGTCGGCGACGACGCCCAGTCCATCTACTCGTTCCGGGCGGCCACCGTGCGCAACATCCTCGACTTCCCGAAGGACTTCGCAGACACGACCATCGTCACTCTCGAGCAGAACTACCGCAGCACGCAGCCGATCCTGGACGCGACCAATCACGTCATCGCCCAGGCAACCGAGCGGCACTCCAAGAACCTCTGGTCGCAGCGCACCGGGGGCGGCCGGCCGCTGCTGGTGACCTGCCTTGACGAAAGCGAGCAGACCGAGTTCGTCATCACCCACATACTCGAGCACCGTGAGGCCGGCATCGACCTTCGCAAGCAGGCTGTCCTCTACCGGGCCTCGCACCACAGCCTCGACCTGGAACTCGAGCTGGCACGGCGGAACATCCCGTTCCACAAGTACGGCGGACTCAAGTTCGTCGAGACCGCACACGTCAAGGACCTACTGGCATTCATGCGACTGGCGGAGAACCCGCGCGACCTCGTGCCAGGCATCCGGGTTCTGTGTTTGATCCCGGGAATCGGACCGAGGCGAGCCCACAAGCTGATGGAGTCCATCCCATCGACGGACGAGCATTTCGCGGCGTGGCAATCGTTCAAGCCACCGTCCGCAGCAGCCGAGCTCTGGCCGGTGTTCCTCAAGCTGTTGAGCCAGCTCGTGACGGCCTCGGCGAAGGAGCTGCCGTCGCAGGTGCATGCCGTCCGCAAGTTCTACGGCCCGTTGCTCGAGGACCGCTACGACAACGCACGCGCCCGGCTGCGGGACTTGGAGCAGTTGGAGCAACTGGCGTCGCGGTTCACCGACCGGGAGACGTTCCTGACCGAGCTCACCCTGGACCCGCCGGCCTCGACCCAGGACCTTGCCGGGCCCCCGCTCCTCGACGACGACTACCTCATCCTGAGCACGGTGCACTCGGCCAAGGGGCTCGAGTGGGATGCGGTCTACGTGATCCATGCCGCCGACGGAAACATCCCGTCCGACATGGCTACCAGTACTGCCACCGAGATCGAGGAGGAGCTGAGGCTGTTCTACGTCGCCCTCACCCGGGCGAAGAACGCGCTCTACGTCTGCTTCCCCCAGCGCTACTACTTCCACAACCGCCACCGCAGCGATGCCCACAGCTTCGCGCAAGTAACGCGATTCCTACCCGAGGACGTGCTGACCCACTTCGACCGCCGCAACGCCCAACCCGACATGCCACGATCTTCGGGAACCCCCGATCCCACAACGGCCACCGACATCCGCAAGGCGATCCGCGACATGTGGGCCTGATCCGCACCCCAAGCACGGGCAACGCACCACTCCCGTCCCGCCGTCAAGGCGCGTCACATAAACAGTCTGATCAGCAAGACTTACTGACAATACGCTCCCTTCGATGATTCCCGCAGATTACGGGACCGAGGCTCTCGGCATGCCGATAAGCGTGATGGGTGCTGCCGATCGAAATCGGCAGATCCGTCGGGGTCCGGTCCGTTCGGCAGCCGTGACGGATCGCGTCCGCGCAGAGACGCGGACGGCGGTCGGTCCGGTAACAACGAGGGAGATGGCAGCCGTTCGCAGGATCGTGCCTGCCCGAAAAACGCGGACCGGATCAGCAGGACGAACCCACGCGAGTGGGCGACGGGTCGCGTCCGGTTCGCAGCGCTGAAGGCGACAGGTCAACCGGGAAGCTTCCTGCTCGCCGCTTCCTCCCAGCCGCACGACCAAACGGTTTGAGCCCGTGAGCTCCGGGCCTTGTCGCAAGGCAAAGGTGTGAGGGCTGAAGGACAATCCCGCTTGCAGCCAACGCGCCAACGCGGCGCAGGCAGTCATCGTGCGCGCCAGTGGTGGATGGTGATTGCAGGCGCGATCCTGCTCGCACCATCCGTCGGTCACGCCGAGACGCTTCTCGAATCCCACTTCGACGCGAACGAGGAAGGGTTCGCCTACGCTGACGACACGTTCGAGGGCACAAACGAGCCCGGGTACGCTGCGGGCAGCTACGAAGGAGCCGGTGGTCAAGCCGGAGGCGGGCTGCGCGTGTTCCTGGGACCGGGGTCGGTCCCCGGAGACGAGACATCCGGCGGATGGTCGAAGAACTTCAACGTCGCGGCCGGCGGCAAGCGGGTGACGATCGGCATCAGCTATCGCCTTGTTTTCGCTTCGAACTACGAAGCCAACGAATTCGGCGAAGCGGTCATGGAAATCGACGGCGGCCGCGTCGGCAGTGACACCAACAACTCCCTCGTGCGGCTCGTCGGTAACGGCCAAGGCGGCCCTGACATGGACTCGGGGTGGCTGTCGGACGAGTTCCAGGTCGTTCTCGCCGGCGGAGCCCACACGATCACGGTCGGCGCCTACAACAACGACGCCACCGAGGGAGGCGAATGGACCGAGGTCTTCATCGACGACATCGTGATCTCGGCCATGCCCGATCCGTGGGATCATGACGACATAGGCGCACCCGGGGCGACCGGCGGCGCCAACGAATCAGCCGGAACGTTCACGATCGACGGCGACGCACCCAAAGCGTTCGGTCAAGCCGTTACGTTGACGAACACCTGCGTCAACAATCCCTCCTACTACCTGGCCAGCGAGAACGCCGACTTCTCAGGCGCCACGTGGCAGTGGTACTCGGTCGCTCCGACGTTCACTCTCAGCGCCGGTGACGGACAGAAGACCGTGCACTTCATGGTCATGAATGGGGCCGGGGAGTCCGCGGTCGTCAGCGACACGATCGAGCTCATGGTCGATTCGGACCGCGACGGCATGGCGGACCGGTGGGAGAACGAGAAGTTCGGCACCCTGGATCGAGATGGGACCGGCGACAAGGATGGCGACGGGCTGCTCGACCTCGTGGAGTTCGAGAACCGCACCGACCCGAACACGAGGGACTCGTTTTTTTTTTTTGTTTATGAGTGCACCGAGTTCTACAC
>CAYMME010000022.1:0-31765 GCA_964391465.1 uncultured Planctomycetales bacterium | reverse complement strand
CTTCGCCGTCGTCACCGCCCTCCTCGAGGTGCTCTTCTCCCCGGCCGGGGACCCGCCCCCCCCCCCCCCCCCCCCCGCACCCCCCCCCGCCCCCCCCCCCCCCGGCGGGGCCCCCCGCCCCCCCCCCCGGGGGGGCCGCCCCCCCCCCCGCACGGCAAGCTGAGCAGGCCGCTACGGTGATGCTCGTGCGACGCTGACCTCGGCTACCGCCAGCTCCCCCGTGCCGCCCTCGATCGCGAGGCGGAAGTCGGCTTGGTTTCCCCGATTCGCGAAGCGGCAGTCAGGCAATCCCAGTGTCAGGTTCTTGAGCGTACGTTGGTTGCCGACCTTGACCGGGCGAGCCGGACGAAACGCCCCCGAAACAGGCCCCATCTCCGTGCGAGTGCTGTCGTACTCGAGCGTGAAGCGCTCGCACTCCGCGTCGAGGTAGGTGACGGTCACGTTGACTTTCACGCCGGATTCGTCATAGAGGAAACTGTCATCGATCTGGAAGTAGAGGTAGCGCCCACTGCCGGCGTCGTTGGGTTTCGACACGACAACCGTCCGTCCGGCTCGGGTAGCCTGCTCCCAAACCCCGTCGCCGCCGCTGGGTCGGAGCGTGAGGCCGTCGGCCTTGCCGTCTCGCCACGTGACACGAGAGGCCTTGGCGTACTTGCCCACCGGCTCGATGCGCACTCCGCGTCGGAAGAGATCGGCGTAGTGGCGCGTCAGCTCGATGTACTGTCGGCCGTACTCCTTCGACTCGGCTACGTCGGTACCCTCGTGCCATTCGTTCCAGGTCTCGACGTGCACCATGAACGGCCGGCGGGCCGGCCGCATCGCGAGCAGGCGCGACCAACTCTCCTTGTAGAATGCCCCCGTACGCCGGTCGACCACGAGCGGCGATCGCCCCGGAACCGCCGTGTGGTCATAGCCCGGCCCGAGCCCGGCAACCTTGTTCCCGATCTTCAGCCCCAGCGCCCCGCCCCATGAATACTCGGCGTCGGGCTCGCCCTGCCAGCCGATGTGGCGGACGATGTACACGCCGCAGCCGAAATCCCTCCGGAACCGTCCCCGGACATAGTCGAGCTGCTGCGGATCCTGCTTCCGGGCAAACGAGGGCGAATAGAGAAACACGATGGGCTTGCCGTTGACGCGGGCCCATTTGTCCGGCGGGATCATCGAGAAGAAGTCGCGGATCGTCGTGTAGAACCAGTCCTTGCCGAACGGAGTAGACAGGTCGGCGTGGACCCTGCCGGCGCCGCGCCGGTTGTGCTGCAGCGACGACGTATCATAGAAGAGCCCGATGGCCGGCGGTTTCTTGCCGGCCTTGATGAGCGCGTCATGGGCCAGCACCATCGGCGGCAGCCCGACGAAGCTCCAGTGCGTATCGTAGTCGCCCGGATAGCCCCAGAAGACGGGCATCAGGAAATCGATTCCGGCTTCGATCATGTCGGCCATCTGCTGACGGTGCCAGGGCGCCGACTTGTAGCTGATGCCCTTCATGTCGGCCGGATGTGTGGTCAGGGCGTCGGTGCCGTCCCCGTTGGTGATGTGGGCCTTCGAAGCGATGTCGTACCAGTAGAAGTACGTCGTACCGACGACGGGTCGGCCCCCGTGGAAGGTCGGCGTGTCGCGGTGGTTGGCTGCGGTCAGCGGGCAGTGTCTTCCGGGTGGTCGGGCCGGTAGCTCCCCCGTGCCGGACGTGAGTGAAGTATCGGCGGCAGCAGCCGCACCGGCCGCAGTCGCCCCGAGTAGGACCGTCATGATTTGCCGCATGGACAGACTCTACTGGTCGTCCTGGAGCGGTTCAACTTCGGAAGCGTCGATTTCGGCGGACACGCCCTGCTGAAGGAATGTGACCGACACCACGAACCGGCAGGCGCTGCGGTGCTGTTCGATCGTTCCCTTGAGCCCCATCAAGGGCCCACCGGTGATGCGTACCTGCATCCCCGGCTGCAGGCGTTGCTCCGGAAAGAGCGGAAGATCTGACGTAACGAGGCGATGCACGCGGCGCAGGTCCGTGACCAGGTCCTCCTGGCTCGCAACATTGAGCAGCGATGCGATCCGGTTGCTCTTCAGCGCCTCTACGCGGTCGTCATCGTCCGCGACGAAGAAGACGTAGCCCGGAAACACGGGATTCCAGCTCTGCTGGCGGTGGCGCCGGCGACGCGTCTCCTTGAGATGCTGCGGCAGGAAGTAGCTGACGCCGGCCCCGAGCAGGTGTCGAGCCAGCGCCTTCTCCTGCCGTGGCTTGGTGTGGGCAACCCACCAGGCGTGATCGCCCTGCGTGTCGTTGCATCCTGGTGACACGGGCGGTGCGTCGAACAGGTCGTTCGGGTAGACCATCGGTTCCTGGGCAAGTCGAGGCATCCGTATTCCTCTTATGATTCCGGCCGGGCGGCGGAGGTCGCTCGGGCGGTCAAACTCGGGGCACGAAGCGGCGATTGGTCGGTCCCCGTCTCGCGTGCGCCGGACGATGGGGCCGGCGAACCTGGTCGTCCCCGACCCGTGAACGGGACGGACGAACCGGCGTTGGGCTGCCGAAGTGCGTCGGCCCGTTGGGCCAGCACACGGAGGACCGGCGACGAGAGCACCTCGTGCGCATCCGGCGTAAGCGGGTCCCCCATCGCTCGATGCGTCACCGCGATGGTCAGATCCTCGCGCGGTGAGTGGAAGACGGTCGCAGGGTGACCGTTTCGTCCCAATGTACCGACCTCGACGACGGGTCGGCGCCGTTCCTTCCCGTTCGGCCACAGGCGGCCGCGGCGGATACACAGGTACTCGAGTCCGAGCAGTTTGCGGGCCCGTTGGGCCGAGGCCCGGAGCGCCTGCGTCGTCTCCTGCCGTCTCATCCGGCGCACGATCTTGCGCAAGATACGCTCGAGGCGCCATCGGTTCAGCCATGCCCGGGGCGAGAAATAGCCTCGCGTCCAGTACACGACGGCGGGAAAGACGGTCGTGCCCGGCAAGGCCGCAATCGTCATCCACACCGGTGCCGTGGCCAGCGCCCACGCGATAAAGCCGTACGCCGCCGAGACCGTCAGCAGCGCGAGCACGACCGTGCGCGCGGACAGTCCGAGCGAAAGCAACGCGTGATGGATGTGTCCGCGGTCCGGGGAGAACGGGGACCGTCCCAGCAGGGCGCGGCGGACAATGCTTGCCAACGTGTCGGTGACCGGCAGCCCGAGTGCGAGCAGAGGGAGTGCGGGCGAGAGCGGACCCAGCGGCCTGCGACACGCGAGCAAGGCCAGATTCGCCAGAATGAACCCAAGGCACAGGCTCCCCGAGTCGCCCAGGAACATCTTCCGCTTGCGCAGGGTGTGAAACCCCATCACGAAGCACGCCCCGATCGTGGCGCCCGCGCCGACCGCGACATAGGCCGGCGCCCCCGTCGTTCCGCCGATCAGCAGGAAGGCGACGGCGGCAATGATGGTGACACCGGCGGCGAGCCCGTCGATTCCGTCGAGCAGATTCATGGCGTTGGTCACGCCGACGATCCACAACAGCGTGATCGGCGGTCCCATCCAGGCAAGATCGAGGGTGCCGCCGAAGGGTAGGGCCACGGTTTCGATGCGGATGCCCACAAGATAAGCGCATCCGGCGGCGGCGGCCTGGAACACCAGTTTGTGCCGCGGCTTGATTTCGCGAATGTCATCGTAGATGCCGAGACCGAGGATGATTGTCGCCCCCGCGACGAGCCCCCAGCAGCGCGGGTCCGATACATACCATGGCGACGACCAGAGCCATGCGCAAATTACGCCGACGGTCACCCCGATGGCCAGGGGGACGCCTCCCAGTCGAGGGGTCGTACCGTGATGAGCCCGGCGCGGTCCTTCCCGGTCAACCGCCCCGATCAGTGTTGCCAAGCGGCGTGTCGGGGGAGTAACCAGGGCCGTCGTGGCGGCCGCCGCGAACAGGGCGATGCACATCGCAGCCATCTGCGCGTCATCCTCACTTCGGTTGGCTTCCGTTGATTCCCCTCGCGAGCGCCGGGTTGCCGACGTCGCCACCATCATCGTCTCTCGGCGCGACCGAAATAAGCTGCCGATTCGGCGCTACCTTTTCTGCCACTAAGTCAAGGCCCCCCGGCATCAATCCGATTGATGGAATGCGTATTTGCGCGAGGGGACGAAGCTCAGGACAACTTGGGGGGCGCGTTCGGGGGAGCACCTTTTTCCGGCGTGTGGCATGGGTTGGGCCAAGTGGCCCACACTCCGGTGTCGCATGATGTGCCGGAAGGGGCTGATGCGCGTGAAGCACGAACCCGTGAGGGGGAGAATGCCATGTGGGGAGCAATGAGTTCGGAAACTCACCAGCCACCGAATGAGGGCGGCGAGGAATTGCGGCCGGTCTCCGCCGAGATCAAGCGGTTGCTCCGGCGCGGCTGGTGGCTCATCCTCAGTTGCACGGTGGCTGGACTCGCCTTCGGCCTCGTGAAGCTGAGCACCACCGAGCCGACGTACGTGGCTTCGGCGCGGATCTACTTGTCGAGTGCCGAGCTGCCGGCGGTCAACGCTACGGCGCAACGCCTTGCAGATCAGCACTTTGACGCTCAACTCTCGATGCCGCTGGCCGCCATCGTGAGTCCCGACGTCATCGACGCGACGATCCAGCAAGGCAACTTGACCGGGCTCCGTACGTTCGCCGATGTGGAGGACCCCGCCCGCCATCTCATCACGAACCTTGATGTGGGGGATTCCCTGCCGAAGCGGCCGGGCACGCCGTTGGTGAAGTTCTACGGTCCGGATCCCCGCGAGGCGGAGCAGATCCTGACCGCTCTCGTCGACGCCTATCGCACGCATTACGTGCAGTGGCAACATTTGCGCAACGATGCGATCGTGGCGGCGCTGTCCGACCAGAAGAAGCGCTTCGAGACCGAGTACAACGAGAAGCAGACACGGCGAGCGCAGTACCAGCTCGACCATGATGCCGCGGCCCTCGGCGGGCACGATCTGGAGATGAAACTCCAACAGCTCAGCTCGACCGTCACGGCGCTGAACCAGCTCAGGCTCAAGCGCGTCGAAAAGGAAGTGACGTTGGCGTGGCTTCGGGCCACTCCGAGGGCCGAGTCCAATCGCCCGGTCGGCCTACCCGACGGCGCGGTGAGCACGGTGCCCCCCGCCGGCATCGAGGCCCCGGCACCGCCGCAGCGACTCGAGCAGCTCAACCGAGAGTACGGTCCGGATCACCACCTGCTTCGGGAAGCCCAGGCGCGACATGACGAGCGTGCCCGGCGCCAACTGAGCCGGGTGGACGCCGATGTGGCCCGGATCTCCGAGCAGATGGAAATGCTGCGAGCGTCGCTGGACGGGCAACGGAAGGAAGTTCTGGCGGCCAATCGACAGGTGGTCGAGCTGAAGCTGATCGAGAATGATCTTGCGGGCATTGAGCAGCTCCTGTCTACGTTGGACGACCAGATTCGTGACGTGCGGTTCCTCGATGAGTACGGCACGGCCAACCTCACCCTACTCGAGCAACCGCACGCGTTCTCGGTTCCGATCGCTCCGGACTCGACCCGAATTGTCGTGGTTCCGGTGATTGTGGGGTGTCTCATCGGAATCCTGCTGGCGTACTGGTTCACGTCGGACAACCGTAGGTCGGTCGCAACGCCGACCGATTCGTACGAGAGTTCGCTGGGTGTGCCGGTCCTCGGTGTGGTGCGGGCGGCATCGGCCGCGGCCACGGTGGTGCCGACCGCACGACCGCGAGAGCGCAGAGCGCCGATCGGCGCAGAGGTGATGTCATGAGATCAGTCAAGATCCGCACAGCCTTGCCGTGCCGCCTCGGGGCCGTGTCGATCGGCCTGCTCGTTGTCGGTTCGCTCGGTTGTCATCCGAAACGACAGGCCACGATCAGCCTGGACGCGTTCCTCGACAAGAGCGAAGAGCACATTGCCGCGGCACGACCCGACCGCGCGGTTGATCTGACTCGGCTGACCGCGGCGGACATGCCCGGCGCCGACTACCGCCTCGGGCCCGGCGACCTCGTCACGGTCACCATCTTTCAGCTCGAGAGGCCCGAGACCCCGAGCGTGCTGACGGTCCGCGTCTCGCCTGACGGCAAGGTCGCCCTGCCGATGATCGGCGAGACCGCGGCGGGCGGGTTGCGTCCCACGGACCTCGAGGCCGAGATCCGGAACCGTCTGTCGCCTCGGTTCCTTCGGAATCCGCGGGTCAGCGTGGTGGTCGCGGAGTACCACCAGGTCTCCGTACTGGTACTCGGCGCGGTTGCCAATCCGGGAACCGTGTTGTTGAAGACGAACGAACGAACGCTCGTGCACGTGCTGTCCAGGGCGGCCGGGCTGACGCAGACCGCGTCGGGACGGGTCGTGATACGGCCGGCCGCGTCGCCGGGCGCCGAGGAAACCTACCAGATCGACCGCGAGGAGGAGTTCGCCCGCGCTCTGGCCCGCAAACCGCTTGGCGACGGCGACATCATCTTCGTTCGGGAGGGCACCGTCCCCATCATCTACGTGCACGGCATCGTCGAGGCACCCGGCCCGCTCCAGATTCCCCGCACCGGCGTCTCCGTGCTGCAGGCGCTCGTCGCTGCGGGCGGCCTGCCCACCGAGTACAACGCGGACCAGGCGTACCTCACCCGACGGTTCCAGGACGGATCGGAGCACACCGTGCAGTTCGACCTGGAAGAACTCGCCATGGGTGACATACCCAATGTGCTCATGCAGCCGGGCGACATTCTTGAAGTGCCGCACACCGCCAAGACCCGCACGGCCGATTGGGCGATGCACAACCTCGTCTTCCGCGCAGGGGTGGACGGCGTCCTGAACCCCTGGCCGTACTTCCTGACGCCGAAGTATCAGATCGACGACAACAACGACGACGGCATCGGCAACCTGATCAAGCAGGACATGCTGCTGAGGGCGTCGCGCCAGATCACGCAACCTCTCGGGTTCTAGTGTGGTGTCTCAGAGTTGGTGAGGCTCATCTGATCCGAACCGCGCCCGTCAGGAAGCGGCCGCGGTAAGGCGAAGCATTGCCGCTCCCTCATCCCGATGTACATCGGGACGGTTCGGAAAGAATGCAGTCTGCCCGAGACACCACCCCAGCGCGATATTCTCCCGGCCGTCACGGTTTGAACGATCAGCGAGCGGCCTGAGCCGGCGGAGCCGGACCGGTGCCCGCGTCCGAGACCTCCCCGCCGCGGTGCAGCGTGACCAGCGAGTGCCGACCGGGACGGAACGCCCGGATGAGATGGGCACAGGCCTTCTCGGCGCTGGCCCGCTCCCCGCAGGTGAAGACATCCGCACCCGCGTAGTCATGCTCCGGCCAAGTGTGGATCGCGATGTGCGACTCCGCGATCAACCCCACCGCGGTTACGCCCTGCGGCTGATATCGATGAGACACCTCATGCAGTAACGTCGCGAAGCCCGCGTCGACCGCCTTGCGCAGCGCCTGCGTCACAAACGCCTCGTCGTCGAGCAGGTCGGGGGAGCAACCGTACAATTCCAGGATGCAATGTGTTCCGAGTGATGCCAAGGCGCGGTCCCCTGTCTGCCCACGACGTAGGTCCGATCATACGGGTTCCGGGCTCGGCGAGCCACTTGGCGATGCGGTGCCCGAGTCGGCCGCGGGCACGGCTGGCGTTGTCGTGCAAGCGACGGCACAATGGGGCTGACCGGCCGGGAAGGTCGGTCCGAGAACCGCGGCCGGGAGTGAAGACGCTCGTGCCATACGCCGACAACAGCAGTAGCCCGCCCCGCCGGCGTCCGAGCGTTCTCGTGCGCGCCGGCGAGCCGAATTCAGCAACAGGGATCAGTGATTTGCGGCCAGTGACCTACCTCCATCTCGGGATGATCGTTGCATTGATGGTGCCGTTGGCGTGCCGCGAGGCGTCGGAGAAACCCGGTGCCGCTTCGGACGGGACGCCCTCGGTACCCGAGGTCGATCTCACCGTCTTCGAGCCGAACGTACAGGAGCAGATTCGCGAGGCCCAGGGCACCTGGAAGACTGCGCCCGAAGACGCGGAGGCCAACGGCCGGCTTGGCATGCTGTACCACGCATACGAGCTGACCGAGGCGGCACGGGCGTGCTACCGCCGGGCCACGCACTTCGCTCCCGGTGATCACCGCTGGTGGCATCTGATGGGGCAGCTCCAGTCGGCGACCGGCGAGGCCGCCGCCGCCGTCAAATCCCTGAAGCGAGCGTACGAGGCAAAGAGCGACTACGTGGCCACCCCCCTTCTGCTGGGGGATCTGGCCCTGAAAGACGAGGACATGCCCGCTGCGAAGCAATGGTATGAGCGAGTGCTGGCCCTCGACCCGGCGGTTCCCCAGGCGCACCTCGGGCTCGGACGGGTGCACATCAAGACGCAGGATCTCGACGCGGCGATCCAGCAGTTCACCGAGGCGGTCCGCCACGCACCCACCTTCGCCTCCGGGCACTACGCGCTCGGCCTCGCGTACCGCGCCAAGGGCGACCTGAAAAAGGCCGGGGAGCATCTCGCCAAGCACAAACTGGCCGTCGCGTTGTACCCTCCCCCGGATCCACTTCTGGGTGAAGTATCCGCCCTCCGGCGCGACGTGGAGTACCTCATCAAGCCGGCAAACGAGTTGATGAAGAAGAAGCGCTACGCGGAGGCGCTGCAGTTGTACCGCGAGGCACAGAAGCTCGACCCCGAACGAGTCACCGTGGCGTACAACATCGGACTCGCCCTCGAGCAATTGGGCGATCTCGACGCGGCGGCGGCGCAGTTCCGCCAGGTCGTCGCGCGCTGGCCCGATAACCTCGAGGCCCACAACAGTCTCGGCACGTGCCTGCGTCGCATGAACCGCATCGAGGACGCGGCCGAGCAGTTTCGCGGAATCCTGACCATCAACACGGAGTATGCGAAGGCGTACTTCAATCTCGCGTCGATCGCGGCCGGGCAGGCCGACTACAACGCGGCGATAGACAACTACAATGAAGGCCTGAAACGTCAGCCAGAGGATTTCTTCGGGCACCTCGAGCTTGGCATGCTGTACGCTCGCATGAGGAAAGTCGCCGACGCGCTGCCCCATTTCCAGGCGGCGGTCAAGCTCCGCGAGAAGGACGCGGCCGCACGCCTGCAACTCGCCCAGGCATTGCATGCCACCGGCGACGCCGAGGGAGCGATCACCCACTATCGACGCTGCCTCGAGCTGGCGCCCGACACCGCCCAGGCCGGCCGCAACCTGTCGATGCTGCTCAGCGGAAGGGGGGACCACGCCGGGGCGGTCAAGGTTCTCCGCGATCGCTTGAAACGTGCCCGCAACGACCAGGCAGCCATGCTCAGTCTGGCCTGGATTCTGGCCACGTGCCCCGACCAGACGATCCGCAACGCCGAAGAGGCGGTGCGCCTGGTCGAACCGATCCACGAGCGCGGCGGCGCGTCCAACCCCTTGGTCCTGGACACGCTGGCCGCTGCCTACGCGGGGGTGGGGCGTTTCGACGATGCGGTCAAGACCGCCACACTTGCCGTCCAACTCGTAGCTCAACAGGCATCAACGCCCGCAACCGAGCAGATGACGAAGGCCATGCGCGAACGACTCCAGGGATACAGGAATCGTCAGCCGTATCATGCCGAGTAACGCGCCCCGCGCAGCACGCCCCGCCGTTCGCAGCCTTCAGGCCCTTCACACCTTGGTGTGCGCACGCGGAGATGAAGGTATGAAGGGCGTGAAGGGTGTGAAGGGGACGGTCGTTTCCCTGCTGTGCGCTTGCGGCCTGGTCGGGGCGGCGTGTGATCGGCAGCCTTCGTCTCCCGGCAACGGCACGTCGTCGAAGCCGGGGCCGACCGGCGACTGGGTGTTCACCGAGATCACCGAATCCGTCGGGCTCGATTTCGCCCACTTCATCGGTGCGAGCGGCGAATACTACATCCCGGAGATCATGAGCGGAGGGTGTGCGGTCCTCGACTACGACCTGGACGGGGATCTGGACGTCTACGCCGTACAGGGCGCACTGCTGGGCAAGCGTGAGTCCATGGACGAAGCGTGGTTCCCGCCCGCCGGCGCCGATGCGGGGTCGGCACAACCTCGCAACCATCTCTATCGCAACGATCTGATCGCACCCGAAGGGCGCGGCGGAACGGTCAAGTTCGCGGATGTCACGGACGACTCGGGGACCGGCGACACGCAATATGGCATGGGCTGTGCCGTCGGCGACTACGACAACGACGGGTACCCGGACCTCTACGTCACCAACTTCGGGCCGAACGTTCTGTACCACAACAACGGCGACGGCACGTTCACGAACGTGACCGACACGGCCGGGGTCGGCAACGCCCGCTGGTCCGTCGGCGCCGCGTTCCTCGACTACGACCGGGACCGCCTGCTCGATCTCTACGTCACGACCTACGTCGACTACGGCTACGGCGTGCATCACACCTGCCGGCGGGAGGGCGGACGGATCGACTACTGCGGACCGCTGAGCCACGCCAGAATCAGCAGTGTCCTGTACCACAACAACGGCGATGGCACGTTCACCGACGTGACGCTCACCGCCGGCATTGCCGCCGTGTACGGCTACGGGCTGGGCGCGGTCTGCGCCGATTTCGACGGCGACGGGTGGATCGACATCTACGCCGCCAACGATGCATCGCCGAACCAACTGTGGATCAACCAGAAGGACGGCACCTTCGTCGACAACGCCCTGGTCGCCGGTGTGTCCATTAACCTCGACGGCCAGGACGAGGCCAGCATGGGGTTGACCGCGGGGGACTTCGACCGCGACGGCGACGAGGACATCTTCCTGACGCACGAGATGAACGAGACCAATACGCTGTACCGTAACGAGGGCAACGGGCTGTTCGTTGATGCGACGATCGAGACCCGCCTGAGCCGCCCGAGCCTGGGCCGGACCGGCTTCGGCACGCAGTGGTTCGATTACGACCACGACGGCTGGCTCGATCTCTTCGTGACGAACGGGGCGATGCGGATGCTGGACAGCCCCACGAACAAGCCCTGGCCGATCGACATGCCCGACCAGCTCTACCGCAACGTCGGCGGTCGGTTCGTCGAGACCACGCGCGAGGCGGGGCCCGCTCTGGCCAAGCCGTACGCCGGGCGGGCCGTCGCGTTCGGCGACGTGGACAACGACGGCGACATCGACCTGCTCGTCATGAGCAGCAACGGCCCGCTCCGCCTGCTTCGCAACAACGTCGGCAACCGCAAGCCGTGGATCCGCCTGCGGCTCGAAGGGACACGATCGAACCGGGACGCGTTCGGCGCCCGCGTCGCCGTCGCCCTGCCCGACGGCGTGACCCTGTGGAGTCGCGCACACACCGACGGCAGCTACTGCGCCGCCAACGACCCGCGCATTCACGTGGGCCTCGGCGATGCAACGAAGGTCGAGTCCGTAACGGTTCACTGGCCCAACGGCGGGGTCGAACGCTGGACCGACATCCCCCTGAAGAAACAGACCACCCTCCGCGAAGGCGAAGGCCGGGCCGTCGAGTAGGGGTCGAGACCCACCGGCTTACCCTACAACCGTGGCGTTCCGGTCTTGTGAAGTACGTCATTCCCGCGCCGCGTCACTTCGCGGCGACGGGCACGCTGGAGCGAAGGTCGAGCATTCGCTCGAGGGCGATCCGGGCGCCGCGTTTGGTTTCGTCGTCGACCTTGATGATGTTGACGGGTTTGTCCTCGGCCAGTTGGTCGAGGGTCCAGAGCAGGTGTCGGGGGTCGATGCGGTACATCGTCGTGCACAGGCACTGGATGCCGGCCAGTGAGCGCACCTTCTTGGTGCCGGCGTACTGCTGGGCGAGTCGGTTGACGAGGTTGACCTCGGTGCCGACCGCGAAGCTCGATCCGTCCGGGGCCTCGGTGACGGCCTTGATGATGTACTCGGTGCTGCCCGCTTCGTCGGCGGCCTGCACTACGTCCCACGTGCACTCGGGGTGCACGATGATCCGGCACTCGGGATCGTCGGCCCGGATCTGGTCGCACTGGTCTCTCGTGAACAGGGCGTGCACCGAGCAGTGACCCTTCCACAGAAGAAAACGGGCGTCGGCGACCTGCTGCTCGGTGAGTCCGCCGTCCGGCTCGTGCGGGTCGTAGATCACCATCGTCTCGAGCGGGAAGCCCATCGCGTAGGCGGTGTTGCGGCCGAGGTGCTGGTCGGGCAGGAACATCACCTTCTGCCCCTGCTCGAGCGCCCATTCGAGCACCAGTCGGGCGTTGGACGACGTGCAGCACGCGCCGTCGTGCGTACCGCAGAACGCCTTGATACTCGCGGCCGAGTTCACGTAGGTGATGGGGATGATCTTGTCGCCGGTGACCTCGGTGAGGAAGTCCCACGCGGTTTCGAGCTGGTCGATGGCGGCCATGTCGGCCATCGAGCACCCGGCGGACAGGTCGGGCAGGATCACCGTGACCGAATCGTCGGTGACGATGTCGGCGGACTCGGCCATGAAGTGCACGCCGCAGAAGACGACGTACTCGGCGTCGCGCTGCTCGGCCGCGAGCAGCGAGAGCTTCAGGCTGTCGCCGGTGAAGTCGGCGAACCGGATGACGTCGTCCTGCTGGTAGTGATGCCCGAGCACCACCAGCCGCGAGCCGAATCGCTGCTTGTGGGCGGCGATCCGCTCGGCCAGAGCGTCGTCGGTCATGTCGCCGTACGCAGACGGCAGCAGCGGTTGGAACGGCATGGCTGCACCTCTCTAGATGAATATAGTGCGCCGGCGACGCGGGGCCAAGCGGGAGGGATGGAAGGTGAGAAGTGAGAAGTCAGAAGTGAGAGATGAAGGATGGGGCCGGCGACGCGTCCCATCGTTCGTCGCCGATCAGCGCGCCGGAATCGAGCGCTCCACCGTGGTATGGTGCACGCTGCCTTGATCCAGCATCACCTCGCCACCGGGCCAGACCATTCGGCGCGGATGGAAGCGCCGCCGTGCGGAGTGCGACGCGACGGCCGAGAAAAAGAAGACGAAGAGCATCACGATGAGTACGGCCCAGACGAACCCGCGGAGCGGACTCGCAGCGTGGGCGTGGCGAGAGTGGCCGTACTTCACGCCCGGCAATCGCGCACCACACAGACCGCAGTAACGTGCGACACCCGGGTTGATTCGATGGCAGCGGTGGCATGATCGAGTCGAGACGAGCATCACGGGGGCCCCTACGCTTGATTATACCGCTGCGAAGGGGGGAAGACAAAAGGCGTGGGGAAGGGACTGAGGGACGAAGGGACAAAGGGACGAAGAGAGTAGCTTCGGATGCTCCCTGTGACTGATAGCTGAAGGCTGAAGGCTGACCGCCTTGGCCGACGGCGGGGTCGCCCGCCCTACCGGCGTTTCGAGCTGGCTTGTTCCAGGAAGCGGCGCTCGGCGGGGGTGAGGCTTTGGATGCCATCGCGGTGCACTTTATCGAGCAGTTCGTCGAGCTTGCGTTCGTCTGCGGCCTGCTGCTCCACCTCGCGGCGACGGGCGCGCTCGGCCCGAGCCTGGCTCCAGCGGCTCAGGAACGACAATCGCGCACCACACAGACCGCAGTAACGTGCGACACCCGGGTTGATTCGATGGCAGCGGTGGCATGATCGAGTCGAGACGAGCATCACGGGGGCCCCTACGCTTGATTATACCGCTGCGAAGGGGGGAAGACAAAAGGCGTGGGGAAGGGACTGAGGGACGAAGGGACAAAGGGACGAAGAGAGTAGCTTCGGATGCTCCCTGTGACTGATAGCTGAAGGCTGAAGGCTGACCGCCTTGGCCGACGGCGGGGTCGCCCGCCCTACCGGCGTTTCGAGCTGGCTTGTTCCAGGAAGCGGCGCTCGGCGGGGGTGAGGCTTTGGATGCCATCGCGGTGCACTTTATCGAGCAGTTCGTCGAGCTTGCGTTCGTCTGCGGCCTGCTGCTCCACCTCGCGGCGACGGGCGCGCTCGGCCCGAGCCTGGCTCCAGCGGCTCAGGAACGACGGTCGCGCGGGCGCAGCGTCGTCCCGCTCGGATTGGTTCAGGCTCGTGTAGCCCTGCGAGAAGTCGTAGCCGAACTCCGACTCGTGCATGCCCTCGGTCGCCCGCAGCATCTGCTTCTGCTGCCAGCAGGTGAAGTAGCCGAAGATGGCGATGCCCAGGAGCAGGAACTCCTCGGACAGGAGTCCCACACATCCGAGCACGATGGCCCCGACCATGCCGGTCGTGCACGCGATCATCGTCGCTCGCCCGTAGCCGATCCGGAACCACATCACTTCCTGAACCACGCGTCCGCCGTCGAGCGGGAACATGGGCACCAGGTTGAACAGCAGCAGCAGGTAGGACACGTAAAACGCCAGCGCTACCCAGCTCTGCAACTCCGTGGCGGGCGGGATCGCCGCGAGCCCGAGGTCGAAGGGATTCCACGGCACGACGCCCAGGGCGTGGCTCGGATGGCTGACCACGAGGAACGTCGCGGTCATGCCGCAAAGAATGACGTTCACCAACGGTCCGGCCAGGGTGGTGACGAGGTGCGCTCCGGGCCGGTGCGGCGGCTGCGTGTAGGCGAGGCCGCCGAGCGGCCAGAGGAGGATCTCGTCGGCCCGGCCGCCGGCGTACCGGGCCCCGAAGCAATGCCCGAACTCATGCAAGAGCACGATGGCGAACAGGATCGCCGTGCTGCCCAGGCCCCGGACCAGGTTGCCCTCCATCGTGTCCTTGAGCACGAACACCACGGCTATCAGGATGAACAGCAGATGCAGCTTGATGCGAATGCCGAACAGCCGGCCGATGGGCAACGACCACGTGATCGGGTTGTCTGAATAGCGAGACGAACCGAACATCAACTCACCCGTCGGAACTCGCTGCTCGCTGGTCCGAGAATCCGTTCCCGCGGCAGCGTGGAGGCGAGACAGGAATCACGCCCCGGCGGTCTATTCTACAATCGGTCGACGCGGCCGTAGCGCTTGTCTAGTTCGCGTTCGCGCTGCGTGGCCTCATGCAGGGCTGCCTTCTCGGCGGCGGTCAGGTTCGCGAGGCCTCCTACCTTGATCTTTTCGAGGATGCGGTTGATGGCCGCCTGGTCCACCGGCGGCGGCGGGATGTGCCGCACCTTCGGGCGGCGCCCGCCGGACCCACGTCGCGGCATCCGCAGGAAGCGCGGCAACGAGATCCGCCCGGTCTCGCCGTACATGGCCCACAGCACGCCAAAAGCCAGACCGCCGAGGTGGCAGACATCACCGCCGGCATTGCGACCCTGCTGGATGACGTTGATCACGTATATTGCAGTGAACAGCAAGGCGGCCGACCGGATCGTCATTGGGAACATGATCACGATCACAATGGCGCGGGGGAACAACACGGCGCACACGCCGAGCAACCCCAGGATGCATCCGGAGGCCCCGACGAGCGGAATCCGCGGGTCGAACATGTCGGGCCGCAGGAAGCATGCAGCCAGGTAGAAGAGGTTCCCGATGAGCCCGGCCAGCGTGTAGATGACGAGGAACTTGCGGTTGCCCCACAGGCGCTCCAGCGAGCGACCCAGGAAATACAGGGCAAGCATGTTGAAGGCAATGTGGTAGGCCCCGGCGTGCAGGTACTGGGCGGTCAGGAGGCGCCAGATCTGGCCGCGAGCGACCAGGTTCGACTGCATCGCCCCCAGATCCCAGATCCACGGTGCGACCGTGATCATGAGCACAAACGCGCCGATGTTCACGGCGAGCAGGACGTTCACGACGCTGGACGTCCACCGTCCGGCGCCGGGCACGTAGCCACCACGTCGGGGTGTGGGTTGTTGGGCGTAATCTCGGTCCTGCCAGCTCATTAGCGTTTGCCTACTGGTCGTTTGTGTTCAGTACGGCCGAATAGGGGGTAGGGGTTGAACGAATTCGTGGCGGCGTCGTAAACGTTCACGAGGCCGTCGCCTGGGTAACCGTGCGGGTTTGCGGCCCGATGGCGATTATAGGACCGCCGGCCGCAATGGACAACCAGACATGCCGAGCACCGCAACGCGGAGCTTGCTCGTGTGCCGCGAGGCGTCTATAGTACCCCAATTGCCCGCGGGCACACGACTTAACGTCGCTTCGGGCCGAGCAGCCTCGTCGTAGCCCGCCCTTTGCGGGCCGTCGGGCGGCGGAGTGCCGTCCGCCAGAGCGGGGCGCGCGACGGTATGGCGACATCCGGTTGACGTGGTCTCCCGCGACGGACAGCGACACGAGCCTTCATGAGCGTCGGCGTAACCATCCTCGGTTCGACCGGTTCGATCGGGACGCAGTCGCTGGATGTGATCGACCAGCTCGGCAGCCCGTACCGCGTGGCGGGGCTGGCGGCGGGTCGGCAGTGGGAAGCCCTCGCGACTCAGGCCACGCTGTGCGGACCGACGGCGGTAGCTATCGGCGATGCGTCGCTGGCCGAGGTCCTTCGCGAGCGGCTGGGCGGTTCGACCGAGTTGCTGGTGGGGGACGAGGGCCTGGTGGCCCTGGCCGAGCGTCCGGATAGCGATACGGTGATTGCAGCCATTGTCGGGGCGGCCGGGCTTCCCGCAACGTTGGCTGCCGTGGCCGCCGGCAAACGCGTCGGACTGGCCAACAAGGAAGCACTGGTGGTGGCCGGCTCGGTGCTGATGCCGCTGGCCGAACGGAGCGGAGCGACGCTCCTACCGATTGACAGTGAGCACTCGGCCATCTTTCAGGCCTTGCAGGCGGGCCGGCGCGAGGAGGTGCACAAGATTTACCTCACCGCGTCCGGCGGCCCGTTTCGGACCTGGGCGGCCGAGCAGATGGAGGAGGCGACACTCGAGGACGCGCTGAACCACCCGACCTGGAGCATGGGGCCGAAGATCACCATCGACTCGGCCACCTTGATGAACAAGGCCCTGGAGATCATCGAGGCATGCTGGCTGTTCGACGTGGAGCCGCACTGTGTGGAGGTGGTCGTCCACCCCGAGTCGATCATCCACTCGATGGTCGAGTTCCGTGACGGCTCGTTGATCGCCCAGCTTGGCAGCCCCGACATGCGGACGCCGATCCAGTATGCTCTGACGTTTCCCGACCGGGCGCCGGCGTGCGGTCGGCGGCTCGATGTCTCGTCACTGCGGCGCATGCATTTCGAGCCGCCGGACCCGGAGCGGTTTCCGGCCCTGCCGCTCGGGTACGAAGCGGCGGCCGCGGGCGGAACCGCGGGGGCGGTGCTGAATGCGGCCAACGAAGAGGCCGTGCAGGCGTTTCGCGACGGGAAGATTCGCTTCTGCGAGATCGTCCCCCGGACCGAGGCGGTCTTCCGCAAGCATCAGGTGATCGAAGAGCCGACGGTCGATGAACTGCTCGAGGCGGACCGCTGGGCCCGCGAGCAAATGGAGGTGGAGAGAGAAGCTGTTAGCTCTTAGCTGCAAGCTATTGGCTCTCTACTGCCGACGGATGACGAGGCGCGGTGTGTTGACGACTGCGAGGTGTTGTTGCGGAACAAGAAGAAGCCGGCTGCCGTCGGCTAATAGCTAACAGCTAATAGCTTCTGAGACTCTTCTATGCCTGATACGCTGATGAACTTGAGCCCGAGCCTGCTGGCCGAGTGGGATCTGATCGGCATTCTGAAGATGACGTGGTACGTCATCTTGATGCTGATCGGGTTCTCGGTGGTCATTTTCGTGCACGAGCTGGGTCACTTCGCAGTGGCGAAGTGGGTCGGCGTGCGGGTCGAGCGTTTCGCCATCGGCTTCGGCCGGGAGCTGTTCGGCTTCACCCACGGGGAGACGCGCTACTCGTTCAACATCCTGCCGCTGGGCGGGTACGTGAAGATGCTCGGGCAGGAGGACTTCGTCGTCGACAAGTCGGGCGAGTGGGCGGTCAAGGCTGATCCGCGGTCGTTCACGCACAAGCCGGTCGGCCATCGGGCGGCCATCGTCTCGGCGGGCGTGATCATGAACGTCCTGTTCGCGGCGATGTTGTTCATGCTCGTGTTCATGGTCGGCAAGGACGTCGTGGACAACGTGATCGGGCAGGTGCTGCCGGGCACGCCGGCGGACGCGGCCGGGCTGCGTTCGGGCGACCGAGTCGTGACCATCGACGGGCAGGACATCGACGAGTTCATCGACCTGAAGATGGCTGTTGTGCTCGCCGATCCCGGCGAACCGCTCGACTTCACGATCGAGCGCGACGGCAAGGTCCAGACCCTCCAGGTGACCCCGAAGTTCGACAAGAACGAGAATGTTCAGCAGGTGGGCATCGGCAACGCGAGCACGAACAAGCTCCGGCTCGCGGGTGTGCAACCGGGGATCCCGGACGAGAAGCAGCTCAAGCGGGAAGATAGGATCATTCGCGTCGGCGAGTTCGACGATCCTGACATCTTCGACGTCGGCTTGATCCTGCTGGACGCACGGGGCAAGCCGGTGACGGTGCGGGTGGAGCGACCCGACCCGAATGATCCGGACACGTTGCACGAGGTCGACTGTCTGCGGCGCGGGCGCCTGTTCTTCGTTCCGACGGGGGATCCAAGAACCGAGACCGGACATGTGTTGGGGCTCATGCCGCGCCGGGCCATCGCGAACATCGAACCCGGTAGCCGGGCCGAACTGGCGGGGGCGGCCAACCCGGAAGATGTCGGCTTCGAGCTCGGTGATGTAGTGCTGGCGTGGGGCGGGATCAGCAGCCCGACGTTCCAGGAGTGCTACGAGAGCATCCAGAACAACGAGGAACGTGACATTCGCGTGCGCGTCCGTCGGGGCGACCGGGAGCTCGACCTGACGGTGCGTCCGAAGGCCGATCGAAACGGTCTGCGCAAAGGGCGGCCGATGGTGGGGGTCTCGTTCATGGGCCAGGAAGACGACCGAGTGGTCGTCGCCGAGACGGTTGACGCGGTGGACGGCGTGCCCACCCCGGCCTCGGCCCTGCGACTCCCGCGCGGCTCGGAGATCGTGGCCGTCGACGGCGAACCGGTGCACGACTGGTACGGGCTGGTCGACGCGTTCCGGGCCAAGGCCGGCCGGAGCGTGGAGATCGGCTACAAGTACGGTGACGAACCGGTCCGCACCGGCTCGATGCAGATTCCCGGCAGCCTCTCGACCGACCTGCGGGACGCGGACGGCAAGCCTGTCGATCTGCCCCTTTCGGCCGTCGTGCTCTCCGTGGCCGGCCAACAGAAGGTCACGGCCCGAGACGCAGAGAACAACGAGAAACCGTTCAGCGTGGGCGGCGACCGGGGCCTGCGGGAGGCACTGCGGGCGCACATCGGCGAGACCGTCGAGATCGGGTACCGGGACCGCCTGACCGATGAGGAGAAGACGGCGTGGATGGCGGTCACGGCCGACAACATCGACCCGTGGGCGCGTCGTGTGATCTACGAACCGGGAATGCTGGCCGCTTACCCGCTGATCAAGAAGCTCCAGAAGAGCAACCCTCTCGAGGCGATGATCGTGGGGGGGAAGAAGACGTACTATTTCATCGCCCAGGCGTACATGACCATGAAGGCGATGCTGGTCACCAAGACGGTCGGCGTCGAGCACGTGTCGGGCCCGGTGGGCATCGTCAAGATCGGGGCGTCGGCGGCCGAGGCCGGCATGCTGACCTTGCTCTACTTCCTCGCGATGCTTTCGGCCAACCTGGCCGTCATCAACTTCCTGCCCATCCCCATCGACGACGGCGGGCTGATGGTCTTCCTCATCATCGAGAAGATCAAGGGCAAGCCGATCAGCCTCAAGATGCAGGTGGCCACGCAGATCATCGGCCTGGCCCTGATCATCTCGATCTTCATCTACGTGACGATCAACGACATCCTCAAGTTCTTGTAAGCCGTCTGCTCTCAGCCATCAGCCGTTCGCGGACCAACGCGCCGTGTGCCCGCTTGCGTTCCCGTAGCCCGGTGTCTCGAGCAAACGGCATTCCTTCCGACCCCCGACCGTGAGGGAGGGGCAACGTTTCGCCTCACCGCGGCCGCTCCCTCACGGTCGCGGTTCGGATCAGATCAGCCTCGACAACTCTGAGACACTACACTGGACACGTACCTGCCGGCATCGCACGCTCCCTGACGGTCGCGTCTCGGTGAGGTTTGGGTGCCATGGCCAAGCCGCTCCGTAAGGAGCGGCGCCGCCATGCTTGGTCGCGAAACATGCCGGCGCCTGCCTGCGGCCGGCTTGGGCATGCCACCCGGCTCGGGCGAGGGACTCCTCAGACGGAGCAGCAACCGCTGAACACGTATGTTCGCGGGGCGTCCGGCCGGCGGGGCGCCGGCCGCTACAAGAGATGCGTACGGTGTGTTGTGCCGCACCGGGTATGCGATGCGCGCGATCAGCCCGCGGGCGCTAGCGACCTGCGGACCACTCTTCGAGTTTGCGTGCGAAGGTCTCGCCGTCGAGATCGGAGACGCAGGCCCGCGGCAACTGGAAGACATCGCTGCCCGGCCGGATTGGGGCGGGAAACGCGGAGCATGCGCACGTGAAGCCGGCCTTCTGCGCCGAGACCACCGTGTCGTCGGTGTAGTCCAACCGCTGGCCGAACGGATATGAGAAACTCCCCGTCGGATGGCCCAGCATCTCCTCGAGTTGTTTCTTGCTGTTCGCGATCTCGGTCTGCTGCTGTGCGAGCGGCAAGGCCGAGAGAACCGGATGACTCATCGAGTGTGCGCCCACCTCGACCAACTCATCCTCCTCGAGGAGGCGCATCTCGTCGTCACGCAGAACGCGGTGGGTGTGGCGTCCCGCCGGCCCGATCCCGGCCCAGGTCCGTAGCGTGTCGAGCGCCCTGGCCCGCTCGTGTTCGGACAGCGGCCGCAGCAGGCGATGCAGGTCGCGATAGATGCGCTCCCGGGCCGTCGGCTCGCTGTCCGAAACCCTCCAGCCCCGGCGACGCAGCGCATCCTCCGGACTGCTGCAAGCCGATGCGCCCAACGCCCACTCGTGGAGTGTGCCGCTGATGTTGAGCGAAAGGTGGGAAGGCAGCGCCGCCGGTTCCAACAGCACGCGCTCCAGTTCATCCCACCACAACTCGCGGGACGTGCCGACGTGACCGGCCACCACGAACACCGTCGCCGGCACATCCGCCGCCTTCAGCAGCGGCAGCGCCTCGTGCAGGTTGTCGGCGTAGCCGTCGTCGAAGGTCACCGCGACGGCACGTCGCGGAAGCCCCCCGTCGCGAGTGCATCGAGTGAGATCCTGCAATTTCATCGGATTATAGTGTTTCTTGAGGATCTCCAGGTGCTCGGCGAAGTGTTCGGGAGATACGCAGAGCATTTGCGGGTCGCTCGAGGTGTCGAAGACCCGGTGGTACAGCAGGATGACGCCGCCGCGCCACACTCGCGCGGCCACACGTCGCCCCAATCGTCGCAGGCGTCCTAGCCCGGTTCGCATGTCCTATGCTCCTGTCGCGTCTGCTCTCTGGCGGGCGCCTCGTTCCGCCGGCGTGTCCGCATGTCGCAGGAGGCTGCGCAGGGGCCAACGTGACGGCCGGCGGGCGCGTCCCATACTGCGGCTAACGAACCGTGACCCCAGCACCGATTATCGGTCAGCCAGGTCCGGTACTTTTTACTTTTCTGACGACCCGAGTGCCTCGAGCGGGAGACGTCATGCCGACGCCGGACCCTCCCCGGGCTCGGCGTTCAGGTCGACGGGGGCGAGGGGAAAACCGGCCCCAAGGAGATGCGATCCCCGGGCTCAGTGCCCGCGGGGGAGGCTTCGGTCAATTGCACCGTGGCGTGAGCGGGAGAACCGGCCCGGTCCGCTCGGTCCAGCGCGGAGGCCACGCGTCCCTGGCGCAGTTTTTGCGCGAGAGCGCGCTCGGTTTGCTCCGACCATTCCCGGCCCCAGTAGGTCTTGCCGACCGACGGGTCCTGGGGACGGGCCACCAGCCGCGCCCCGCGGGCGAGGTGCGAAATCACCTCGAGCAGCAGGTCCACCCCGAGAGCGCTCAGCTTCATGTCGATCGAGAATGGCGAATCCGTCGGGACGATGGACGGCCGACCCTGGATCAGGATGGGGCCGGTGTCGATCCCCGGATCGAGCAGGTGAATCGTCACACCAACGTTCCGAATGTCATCGTTGCAGATCGCCCACTCCGTGCAGTACGCGCCGCGATAGAACGGCGAGAGCCCCCAATGCAGATTCAGGCAGGCCGTCGTGGGGACGGCGATCACGGCGGGCGGGAGGATGCTGGTTCCGAACACGATCAGAACATCGGGCTCACGCGATCGGAGCGCGCCCGCGTCGAGAGCTTTCGGCTCCACCGTCTCGACGGCCAGGGCTGGATCGGCTACACAATCCGAGGGATCCGCGAACAGCTCCGCGTATGTGCGCCCCTTCTCATCCTCACTCAGCGTGCGGTTCGTGCCGCTTGTCGGTATCCGGTAGCGAATGCGGTCACGCATCACGCGGACGGCCGCTCGCGGGTTGACCAGATAGCGCCGCCGATTCCACACGCGTTCCAGAAACGACCGCGGTGGTTCCGTGTGGGGCGCGACGGGTGCTCTCTCCTCGAAACAGACCCTCTCGAGCCCGAGCTCGCGATGAAGCCGGTTGACGGCCTGAAGCTGCCACGGCGACCGACGCGTCAGCATGATGATGCGCATCACGGCGACCCCAAACGCACATCCCCGTCGCCCGTGTGCAGAATGGACCTGAACATTCGGCGGATTATAATACGACCCCGTGACCATGAACAACACAGAAGCGTTGTGTGCGACATGCCTTGCCGTGACGGTTGCCGTCTGCGCACAGGCGGAGGAGAAGCTGGACGTGACCGCGGGCTGGCGCTTCGCGCCCGATCCCCACGACGTCGGGGTCGGACAGAAGTGGCATGCGCCCGCCTACTCCGACGAGAAGTGGGTCGGCGTGAACGCCGGCGTGCCGTGGACGGCGCAGGGCTTCGAGGAACACGACGGGCACGCTTGGTATCGCAAGACGGTACGGATCCCCGCAGATTGGGCGGAGCGGAAGATCTGGCTCGTACTCGGCGGCGTGGCCAACACGATGACGCTCTACATCGACGGCCGGGAGGTCGCTCCCTACGGCAACTTCGGCCGCTCGGTCGGTGGGCCCGCGCTGGCCGAACTGTCGTCGCGGTGCAAGGCCGGCACGGACACGCATATCGCGATGCGCTTCAAGGGTGGCGGCCAACGGGCGGGCCTGTTCAGAGGCCGGAGCTTCCTGACCACCGATCCCGCGGACGTGCCGTTGATCGTCAAGCCGGACTGCTTCGTCGCCTACGCCGACAAGCTGGCCACCGTCCGTGCGACGATGCGGGGCATGGGGCGCGGCGCCGTCCGCGGAACCGTCGACATCAAGCTGCTCACCCCGGATCGCTCCGACGTGCTCGCGCAGCGCCGGATTCCGATCCCGCAGTACTACATGGACGCGCTGTGCACGCTGCCGATCCCGCACGAACGCGAGCCCCGCACATACCCGGTGCTGATCGTGTTCCACGACGAGCACGGCGACGAGATCCCGGGGACGAAGTGCGAGACCGTCGCCCGGTGGCCGGGCGACCTCGTGCCGCCGCCGGCGTATGACGGCGTCCGGGTGCTCAACAACCTTGTCGCCGAGTTGGGTAACGCCAAGTGCCCGGCCGACGGGCGCGTGCGTGTCGCCTTCACCAACCCGCGCGACGGCTGGGTGTTCTTCCGAGTCACCGCGGGTGAGGGCGAGACCAAGGCCGAGATGAAGGTGCACCTGGACGGCTCGTCCGAGCCCTTGGTCCTCCGTGCGTATCCGTTTACCCGCGACCTCGAGGCCATGCGCCGACTTCCACGGGGTGACCATACGCTCGAGGTCGCGAACGCCCCGGGCCGGCGCGTCATCGTGCGAGCCATCCCGGAGCTGGGCTTCTGCTACTACCCGGCCGGCCCGAAGATCGCGGAGTACAATCACACCGGTTCGGGCAAGTACTACCCGCAGGCGTTCATGGACCGCTACATTCTGCCCAACCTCAACATGCTCGTGGCGAACAGCACGGACATCCCCGAGGCGATGTTCCGGCAGTGGCGGGCCGAGGGCCGGCGTTGGGTGGCGCGGAGCCACATCTTTGACCCGACCGGCTCCGGCGGGAAGAAGCCGCCTCCGTGGGACTACGCCCAGAAGCTCTACGAGCACTGGGCCGAGAGCCCCGGCGTGACGAACCCGGACTACCACGGCCTCATCGTCGACGAATTCTGGGCCCGCTATCCCAGGCCGTACTACGACGCGTGGCTGCGGGCGCTCCACTTGCTGCAAGCCGATCTGCGGTTCGAAGGCAAAACGTTCTACGCGTTCTGCGCGATCATGGGCGGGTACGAGCCCGCGCGCGAGGTGCAACGCTTTCTTGTCGAGCACGACCACCGATTTGCATATGAGCAGTACCTGCTCGGCGTGCGCAGCCTGGATCAGCAACGGTGTTACCTCGGGCGCCGCTACGTGCGCGAGATCAGAGACTGGAAGCGGCACTGTCCGGAGTTGCCCGGGCGGCTCCAGATGTGCCCGACTTTCGCGAGCATGCCGTCGGGTACGTTCGATACCGACCCGTCGATCAACTTCAACGTGAGCATGGACATGCAACTGCGAGCGATGGCGACCGAGCCCGGTCTGTTCGGACTCGCGAGTGTCTCGCAGTGGTACGCCCAGGCCACCGACGAAGAGACGCTGCGGTTGTTCCATCGCATGCTGCGGCACTACGGCATCGACGGTGAGACGCGCCCGTACCTCGACGATCCGTTCGAGTCCGGGCACGTCGAGAACCCGGACTTCGAGTTCGGTCTGAAGGGTTGGCAGCCCGAGGCGGCCGACGGCGGCTCGATCACGACGAGGTACATCGAGGGGTTCAGTCTGGTTCCGGGGCGGTACTGGCGCACGTACAAGGGCGACACGTTCGCGTCGATGAAGCGGAGCGCGAAGGGGCCGAACCGACTCCGCCAGACCATCCGGAACCTCGAGCCGGGCCGTACCTACTCACTCAAGCTCTACACCACCGACCTGCAGAACATCGAAGTCGAGCAGAAACTCGGCGTGACCGTCGGGCTGGACGACGTGGACTCTGTCGACGACGTGTCGTTCCACGTCGTGTACCGCAGCGGCATGTTTCGCGAGGCCCGCGGACTGGAGCATCACAAGCAGGCGTTCGGAAACATGCACCGCATCGTCTTCCGCGCGAAGGGCAAGACGGCCATGCTGACGATCTCCGACTGGGCAAGCGAGAAAGAGCCCGGCGGACGCGACAACCAGGAACTCACCTGCAACTTCGTAGCCGTGCGTCCGTACTATCCGGCGCGCTGATTGATGTGAATCGCGGGAAAGAATTCTCACCCCAGCAGTTCCGAACCGCGCCCGTGAGGAAGCGGCTCTGCTGGTGCAATCGCGTCCCCCACGTCTGAAGACGTGGGCCACCGAGCCGATGCCGGCTTTGCCGGCATCGCACGCTCCCTCACGGTCGCGTCTCGGTGCGGGCTACGGCGCGTTGTCTAGCTGTTTGTCGAACCACTCGTACGCTTGCTGCTTCGCGCCGGGGGTGATGTCGTGCGGGCCGGACTCGAGGACGCTTACGAGCTTGTCCGAGGCGCCAAAGAGCTTCCAGACCGGACGGGCCGACTCGGTGGCCTCGTGGGCGCTGCGGCCTTCGGGGAAGATGGTGTCCTCGGTGGTCGCGTAGTTGAAGTAGCCGCGCGGAGCGATGAGCTTGATCATGTCGTCGAAGTCCCACTCGGGCAGTCGCCCCTGCAACATCGTCGCCCGCAACCGCGGCATGTAGAGGAACCAGTGATCGCGCGCCCAGCGCGTGGGCTTCGAGTCGGCGGCAAACGTGGCGAACCCGCAACTGGCCACCGCGGCTTTGATGCGCGGGTCGAACGCTGCGACGACCATCGCCTCTTCCGCACCGAGCGAGTGGCCGATCACGCCGATGCGTGACGCGTCGACGAAATCGAAGCTCGTGATCACGTCCACGGCCCGTCGCCCGTCGTAGATCATCTTGCCCATGGCCGACCAGCTCGGGTGCCGCTGGTAGAACCCGCGCGTGTCGAACGCACCGTACGCATCGATGCGCTCGCCCGCGGTGATCGAGTCGGGGGCCAGCGTCACATACCCGCGACGGGCCAGGTCGGCGGCGAAGAACAGCGACGGCTTGCCGCTGATGCCGACCGCCTCGTCCTTGCCCTGCTCGGTGGTCTGGTGGAAGACCACGATACCCGGTCGAGGCCGGTCGCCGGGCGGGACGGTCAGGTACGCGTTGACGCGCTCGTGCGGCTCGACGGTATACGAGATCTTGCGCCGGTCCACGCCGTCGACTGTGCGCTCGATCTCACGGATGTCGAGCGCGACCGGGCTCACGGGCACCGGGCCGAGCGAGTGCTCGATGGACCGGCGGATTGCGGCGCGATGCTGCTTCCACTGGTCCTTGGACTTGGGCGTCGCGTCGAGGTTATCGCGCGGGGGCAGGTGGCGGTCGAGGAAGTTGTAGGCGAGCACGTGGGCCTCGTCGGTGAACCGGTGCCGGCCGGGGGCGACTCGCCAGTCAAGCATGTCGGCCGATCCGTAGAGGCCGTAGACCTCGCGCAGCTCACGGAAGATGCCGTCGAGGTTGTACGTGTTCGGGAAGATGCGGTCCTCCAGCGTGGCCCAGTTGAAATAGGCCCGCGGGGCGATCAACGAGGCGATCTCGTGCCAGTCGAACGGGATCTCGGCCACGTCGGGCAGGTAGAGGCCGAGCTGCGGGATCAACGCGGTCAGATGACTCCAGCGGTCCGGGCGCGGGTCGGTGCGGAGCGTGGTGAAGCCGCAACTCGCCACGGCGCAGGTGATGCGCGGCTCGAACGCGGCCGCGAACAGCGTGCCGTACGCCCCGTGCGAGTGGCCGATGCTGCCGATGCGCCGCTCGTCGACGAATGGCAGCGTCTCGAGGTAGTCGATCACGCGACCGACGTCCCAGACCATCTTGCCGACGAACGACCACTCCGGGTGGCGCTGGTAGAACTTCATCGCGCCGTGGTACGGCTGCGTGCTCTCGGGAATGCGCTCGCCGAAGCCGATCACGTCCGGAGCGATGCAGACGTAGCCCCGCTTGACCAGGTGGGACGCGAACGACAGGCTTTCGTCGCCCTTCATTCCGCAGGGCTCCTGCTTGCCCTGGGCCACGGTTTGGTGCAGGCAGAGCATCGTCGGGGTCGGGCGTGTCGGTGCCGGATCGGGGATCAGCAGGTAGGCGGGAATCCAATCGTCGGCCTCGGTCCGGATGCGGATGTGTCGGCGAACGTAGCCGTCGACCTTCTCCTCGCCGAGGACTGTGGCCTCGACCGGCGGCTTGGTGAGGTTCGTCGGCCGGCCGAGGATCGTTTGCACCGTCTTGGCGATCCGCGCCCGCTTGGCTTCCCATTCCTTGACCTTCGTGATGCGCGGCGAGTCGGGTCCCTCCGTTCGCATCAGCTCCACCAGCTTCGCCTCACCCGACTGCGGCGTGCGAACGTCCGGCCGCTCCATCCGGGTCAGCGCGTGCCAGTCTTCCCACGTGTGCCCGGGCCAGGCGAGCGCCGCTGACGTCGACGAAAGCAGAGCCAACACGAGGAACGCACGGATACACCACATGGGTCTGGTCGTGGTCATGCTTCACCTCACGCAGGAAAGGGTCACGGTCCGGGCAATGGTAGCTCATCCCACGATGTCCCGCGATACTCGCACGAATGCGGTTGACGATGGCCCGATTGCAACTTATCGTGCCAGAGAATCGATGTGATCTCGCATCCGTGCCTTCGCCCGCGGTGCCCTGCATGATGCCGAACGACGAACCCACCAGTCCCGAAGAGGCCGATCTTCAGTTCGATCGCGCAGAGTACACCGACCCTGATGCGGAAGGCGCGACGTGTGTGACGTGCGACACGCCGATCGAGGGGGAGTACTACACCATCAATGAACGGGTGTGCTGCCCGGCTTGCCTCACGCGATTCGAAGCGGCCCGCCGCGAGGGATCGGGTTTGAGGCGGTTCGCCCGGGCCAGCGCCTTCGGCCTGGTGGCCGCGGCGGTGGGATCGGGCATCTACTTTGCCATTGCCTGGCTGACGGGCTACGAGTTCGCATTGGTTGCCATCGTGGTCGGGCTGCTCGTGGGGGTAGCGGTTCGGAGCGGATCGCGCGAGCGGGGCGGGTGGGCCTATCAAGGGCTGGCCGTGTTCCTGACCTACGGCGCGATCGTCTCCATGTACGTTCCGAGTATCGTCACGGCAATCGCGCAGTACTCCGAAGAGGAGACCCAGGCAACCAGCACTGCACCGGCCGGGGCAGGGAACGATGCCGGCGGCGCAAACGACATCAAGTTGCAGGCCGGGGCATCAGAGGAATCAAGCGCCGGAGAGAAGCTGGTCGGTCTTGTCCTCTTCGCGGTTTTCGTGACCGTGCTGGCGTTCGTCACGCCGTTCCTGCTTGGGACCGAGAACATCATCGGCCTCCTCATCATTGCCTTCGCGCTGTACGAGGCGTGGAAGATCAACAAGCGCGACATGTTTCAGGTTGCCGGCCCCTTCGCGCTCGGCGCCCACGACGGACACGTCGTTCCTCCCCTACCGCCCGGTGAATAGGATGGCATCCGGCAGCACCACGGAATCATGTCCGGACTGTGGAACCGCCTTGGCCCCCGGGCTGCTGAGTTGCCCGAAGTGCCGGCGGCTCGTGCACGCGCGTGAATTGACGGAACTGTCGGACCGGGCGCGCCGTGCCGAGGAGCCCACGGCGGCGCTGTCCTTGTGGCGTGAGGCGCTCGATCTGCTGCCCCCCGGCTGTCGACAGCACGAAACCATTTCGGCCAAGGTCGCGGCCCTCAGCCGTCAGGTTGACGCGGAAGCACCGTCCGCACCAGCCGCCGCGGCTACGGACGATCACGCCGACGGGAAGTCAGGCTTCAATTGGGGCAAGGGAGCCATCGGCGTCGGCGCACTGGCGCTTGTGCTGTGGAAGTTCAAGTTCGTTCTCGTCTTCGTGCTCACCAAGCTCAAGTGGTTGTTGCTGGGCCTCACCAAGGCGAGCACCCTGTTCTCGATGGTGCTGTCCCTCGGCGTCTACTGGGCCGCGTGGGGATGGAAGTTCGCGCTCGGGCTGGTGCTGTCGATCTACGTTCACGAGATGGGGCACGTTGCTGCGTTGCGGCGGCTCGGCATCAAGGCGAGCAGTCCGATGTTCATCCCCGGCCTGGGTGCGCTCGTGCGGTTGCGGCAGGCCCCGAATGACCCGCGCGAAGATGCCCGCATCGGACTGGCGGGGCCGATCTGGGGGTTGGGAGCGGCCATCGGTGCGTACTGTGTTTCGCTCGCCACGGGCTGGCCAAGCTGGGCGGCGATCGCGCGCGTCGGTGCGTGGATCAACCTGTTCAACCTGCTGCCGGTCTGGCAGTTGGATGGCGGTCGCGGGTTCCGGGCCATGTCGCGCGGCCAGCGGTGGCTGGCGGTGCTGACCGTCGGCGCGATGTTGTTGCTGACAGGGGAGGGCATGTTGGTGCTGCTGCTTCTGGCCGGAGGCATGAGAGCCCTCGCCGCCGGTGCGGAGACGGAAGGGAACCGCAGAGCCTGCATGGAATACATTTTCCTGATCATTTCATTGTCGGCGATGTGCATGATCGACGTGGGCATCACCTCCGATCGGTGACCTGCAAAGCGCTCGGGGCGATCTTGTTGTACCGAATCGTGTGCCGGTACGAGAACCGCACACCAGCGCAATCCGAGCCCCAAGCGCAAGCGAGTGAGATGAGGATCTCCCGGCACCGCGTTGTCCGGGCTCGCCCAGCCGAACATTGACCGAACTCGACCGATCGGATACCATCCACCTGCTGGACACGGCTCCGGCCGCCTGCCATCGCGACCCAACGGACGCGACGCGGCCGCCACTGGACTGGTCACCGGCGATCGTCGGGCTCGTCGGTCGGGTTGAACCATCTCCAGTATGGGCCTGCGGGCACCAGCCATGCGGGCTTGGTGCTCGACTGATCCGGTGGTTGACGCTACCGTGTTGGCATGGCGCGTCATCCTCTGGAAGACATCCTGAACGCGAGCGCCGACGACATCCTCACGGCGATCCAGCGCGGTTTTCGGGCGCAGGTGGATGTGAAGGGCAAGCTCGCCGAACTCTACATGGACCGGGCGTTTACCGTCCTTGCGGAATCCGGAGCGATTAGTGCTCATGTCTGGCAGGACATCGACGGCAAGCCCGATTTCATTGTCACTTATGAGGGAAGGGAGATAATTGTCGAGTGCAAGAACATTCGCAACGAGATGTACAAGACACCACCTGCTTTCAAGGTGGAGCTGCAGAAGACGCGCAACAGCATGGACGGAACACCGACTCGTGGGTACGGCTGTAACGAGTTTGATGTTCTCGGTGTCTCGCTCTTTAACCAAACACACGAGTGGGTCTACCTCTACATCGCCACCAAGCACCTTGATCGCCGACCTGATCATCCGGATCTGCTCAAGGTGATGCAGCGCGTCCCAATCGGCCCCGACCTTGGAATCTGGAACACCGACCCTTTGGCTACCTTCGAGGACGCCTTGAAATGACCAACCCAAGCAGAAAGCTGCGACTACCGAAACCGGTAAGGTCCGCTCCGTACTTCAAGACGAAGCTCGGAGCTGCATACCTCGGCGATTCACGCGAGCTGCTCAAAGGCATGCCCGATGCATCCGTGAACCTGATTATCACGTCTCCGCCATATGCGCTTCATTTCAAGAAGGAGTATGGCAATGCCGCCCAAGCCGAGTACGTTGAATGGTTTCTCGGATTTGCCGATGATCTCCGCCGGATCTTGAAGGACGACGGCAGCCTTGTCATCGATATCGGAGGGGCATGGACACCCGGCAAGCCGACGCGTTCGCTTTATCATTTCGAGTTGCTCATCGCCCTCTGCCACAGGATCGGGTTTTGTCTCGCGCAGGAATTCTACTGGTACAACCCGGCGAAGCTCCCGTCGCCCGCGGAGTGGGTGACGGTTAGAAAGATTCGGGTTAAAGATGCGGTGAATTGCCTTTGGTGGCTGTCGAAGACTGACAGCCCGAAGTCAGACAACCGAAAGGTGCTTGTCGAATACAGTGCCGACATGAAGCGGCTGATCAAGAGGGGGTACCGAGCCAAGCAGCGCCCCTCGGGCCATCATATCACGGAGAAGTTCGGGAGGGATCAGGGTGGTTCGATACCGCCGAACATCTTGATCTTCGGTAACAACGATGCTAACGGCGTTTACATGAGTCGGTGCAAAGAGGCTGACATCAAGCCCCATCCGGCGCGATTTCCGATTCAGTTGCCTACGTTCTTCGTACGCTATCTGACGGATCCCGGTGACGTGGTTCTCGATCCGTTTGCCGGCAGCAACACGGCGGGGGAGGCGTGCGAACGCGAGCACCGGCGCTGGCTAGCGTTTGAGCGAGAGGAGCTTTACTTGAAGGCAAGCACCTTCCGGTTTGATGCGACCGAGTGGGAAGCAGTGGACCTGTCGAAACGCAATGGCGATATGAACGCCCCCAAGAAAGAACTGATGCTGTTTGATTGAGTGGGTTGAACTGCTCCGGCTCGGCGACGGGAGTGGGATATAGCGACAACCGCCTTCGGCGAGCCGAGGACGGGGCACCGATGCAGCCACCGCCGTCCCACCATCGGGCGCAGGAATGGTCGTGCACCGTCCGCCGCCCCGTCGCTTGCAAACAGATCAGAGCGGTTCTATCGTACGCGTCCTTTGTCGGGATGTGCCGTGCTCCGGCGTGCTGCCGCCATCCGAGCCCCGAGCGCAAGCGAGCGGGTCCGACCCCACCGCACGCACCAGCGAAGGGTGGCATGCCCAAGCACGCCGCAGGCGGGCGCCGGCGTGTTTCGCAACCAAGCATGGCGGCGCCGCTCCTTGCGGAGCGGCTTGGGCCTGGCACCCCGCCGGGGCACGAGCTGGGTGCCACGGGCAGCTTGCCTGCCCGTGCACTGGCGGGCAAGCCGCCAG